>JBDSFC010000004.1:0-3672 GCA_039919745.1 Bacteroidia bacterium
GGTAGACATTGAGCAAAACAGTACCGTTGTACTTATTGAATTAAGAAAATGTGAGCAAATATTTAAAACACTTGTTTCTAAAAAAGATGAAATGGGCACCAGTTTGCATCTTACTTTTTTAATTAAGCGAGCCGAACAGCATATTAAACGTATCCGAACAATAATCCTTATTTTTTCCAAAGAAAGAGAAATAAAGCATGTTGCCTCAAAAGAGTTATCACTTACATTATTAAAAGGAAACCATGAAAAGTACAGTGTAAGAAGTTTTATAAGAACAAATACAGGTTTATTGGCGTATCGTATTATGAGCCACACGTCTGAAAAAGGTGAGCATTATATCGGTTTTTCGAAAAAGGAAAATAAAAAATTATTCCGTTCTGCTATGGGCGGCGGTTTGGTAGTTGTGTTTCTTGTTTTTATAAAACATTATATTCATCAATTACACTTATCGCTATTTTTTGAAGGACTATTATTTGGATTAAATTATGGTTTTGGCTTTGTATTAATGCATTTTTTACATTTTACGTTAGCAACTAAGCAGCCGGCTATGACGGCCTCATACATTGCAAAAAACATAGGCGAAGGTAGCAACGAGTCAAATATTGTACTTGTTCTTAAACAAATTATACAAAGTCAGTTTATTTCTTTACTTGGAAATTTAATTATTGTGTTACCACTTTGTTTTTTAGTTGCTTTTATACTAAAGGACCTTTTTCATTATCAGTTCTTTGATTATCCAACGGCCGCAAAACAGTTACAATCAAACCATCCGCTCATGAGCTTATCTCTGATATATGCGGCTATTACAGGTGTGTTTTTAACGCTTGCAGGAATCATTACAGGATATTATGATAACAAAGTTGTTTTTGCTGACTTTGCCGAACGCATTAAAAAACATCCTCGGTGGTCGCAAAAATATTCACAAAAATTTCTTGCAAAAGTTGGTGCGTTTGTAGAAAAAAATCTTGGTGCTATTATAGGCTGCATGTTCTTAGGGCTTATCTTAGGTACTGCCGGGAATTTAGGAACCTTTTTTGGTTTGCCTTTTGATATACGACATGTAACAGTTTCTTCGGGAAATTTTGGAATAGCAATAGGTTCAATATATGTTTACCATTGGGCAGAACTATTAACCATCTTTATTGGCATCGTGCTAATTGGCATTATTAATATTTTTTCGAGTTTTTTATTTTCATTTGCTCTCGCCTGTGTTTCAAGAAATTTATCAGCAAAGGAATCAATTAAGATCCTTTTTTCTTCTTTAATTTTATCTCGAAAAAATAAATTAAAATAATAAATACTTATCTTTAATACAAAATAGTGTTATGAACACAAAACTACTGTTGATTTTTATTGGGGTAATTTTTACAATAACCGTAAAATCACAAACCACCATTTCGAGTACACACACCACTTTATGCTCTGGCGAAAGTGCTACCTTAACCGCAAGCCACGATTGGTTGCATCAATGGTGTTATTGGACCGGAGTTCAGGGAGCATCTGATTACATTGTTGTTTCACCAACTATTACAACCCAATATAATGTTACATGTTATGATGTTGACGCGAACCAGGCACCTGCAAGTTTTACACAATCGGTTGCGATTTGTCTTGGGATAAGAAAAGAACTGAGAAACACGGTGGTTCAAATTTACCCTAATCCAACAACAGAGTCTATTTCAATAGAAGGCTTAGAAATAAATACAACAGTTGAAATTTACAATACCGTTGGCGAACTTTGTTATAGCAGTATTTACATAACTGAAAAAACAGAGATAAATTTAAAGGACTACAAGCCCGGAATTTATTTTATTAAATTAAAACTTGGCGCGCAAGAATTTACAAAAAAAGTAATTAAGCAATAGTTATTTGATCACTCCCAACTCTTTTCCAATTTTTGCAAAAGCGGCAATGGCTTTATCCAAATGTTCTTTTTCATGTGCTGCACTTAATTGTACACGAATGCGTGCTTTATCTTTAGGTACAACCGGAAAGAAAAATCCGATCACATAAATGCCTTCATCTAGTAATTTAGCAGCAAAGCTTTGAGCTAATTTAGCATCGTATAACATTACCGGTACAATAGCACTATCACCTTCGCGGATATCCAAACCAACTTCTTTAATTCCTTTTTTAAAGTAGTTTACATTCCACTCTAATTTATCACGTAATGCAGTTGTTTCATTAAGCATATCAAATACCGCAATACTTGCCCCAACAATTACCGGTGATAATGAATTACTGAATAAATATGGACGGGAACGTTGACGTAAAATTTCAACAATTTCTTTTTTTGCACTTGTAAATCCTCCCATAGCCCCGCCTAAAGCTTTACCAAGTGTTCCGGTAACAATATCTACCCGGCCAATTACATTTTTTGCTTCAATGGTACCTCTTCCGGTTTTACCAATAAAACCAGTAGCGTGGCTTTCATCCACCATTACTAATGCATTATATTTATCTGCAAGGTCACAGATCTTATCTAAAGGTGCAACAAAGCCATCCATGCTAAACACACCATCTGTAACTATGATTCTGTTACGTTGTTTTTGTGACGCTTTTAATTGTTCTTCCAGGTCGGCCATATCACAATTTTTATACCGGTAACGTTGTGCTTTACACAAACGTACACCATCAATAATACTGGCGTGATTTAATTCATCACTGATAATAGCATCCTGCTCATCAAACAAAGGTTCAAACACGCCGCCGTTTGCATCAAATGCCGCAGCATATAAAATAGTATCTTCTGTGCCTAAAAACTTAGAGATCTTTATTTCAAGTTCTTTGTGAATATCCTGTGTACCACAAATAAAACGTACGCTGCTCATTCCAAATCCATGCGAATCCAAAGCTTTTTTAGCCCCTTCAATTACTTTTGGATTAGATGATAATCCCAAATAATTATTCGCACAAAAAATGATCACTTCTTTACCATTTACTTTTACTACCGCATCCATTGGTGTAGTAATAACGCGTTCGCGTTTAAATAAACCGTTGTTATCTATTTCTGCTAAAGTTTCCTGTAATTGTTTTTGTAATTGACCGTACATAAGATTATTTTTAATGGGTTGAAATTACTGAAAAAGGCTTAATTTCGCAATCATGATAGATATTAATAACAAAGAAAAAGTATTTGCTACAATTGATAAATTTAGCGAAGAAATGACACCTTTATTTGGTAAGCTTACACCTCAGCACGTGTTAGAGCATTTGTTGACATCAATAAATTTATCAACCGGTAAGCGTCAGATAGAATTTTTTCAAACGCAGGAAATGGCAGATAGATTTAAAGCTAAATTAGTTTATACCGATGCTGAAATTCCGCAAGGCATTAAAAACCCATTATTAACTGACGATCTTCCGGAACTAAAATATCATAGTTTAGATGAAGCTAAACAAAAACTTAAAGCAGAATTAGAATATTTTTATGAGTACCGTTCACAAAATCCAAATGCAATGGGTACACATCCGCGATTAAATTCGCTTACTATGAGCGAATGGACAACTATGCATACAAAACATTTTTCGCATCATTTTAAACAATACGGTTTATTATAATTTTTTAAAAAGAATTTATGACTTATATAATTTCAGGAATACAACAAGTAGGTATTGGCGTTGCAGATGTTAATGCGGGATTTAAATGGTACAATCAAAATTTTGGAATGG
>JBDSFC010000058.1:0-7237 GCA_039919745.1 Bacteroidia bacterium
TATAATCTTGTCCCACTACCAAACCATTACCTCCATTATTATCTACAAAAACATTAGATGTAAATGTGGTTTGACCTATATAAGAAAAGCCTGAAGTTGGCGATACGCCAGTTTCACAAGGGTCGTAAACAAACGGCGTGCAATCACTTTTTCTATAAACCTTATAGGCAACTATAGGATTATTTGTCGGGCTGCAAGCCGAAAGCGACCAGGTAACATTTATGGATGAGCCTTGTGGAGTTGCCGTTACATTTTTTACCGATGGTGGTACAACACGAATGTTGTAAGTAGCAAAATTAACAAGCTTAACGGGGTTGGTTGTACTTGAAGGTTGACCATTATCTTCAACCTTAAAAACAGTTTGGTATGGCTGCAAACGAATATGGCTGCATGTAGTTGTCCAGAAAAAATTTGCCACTGTAGTGTTTGCTGCAGCTGTTGCTGCATAACCTGTATTTGTTAACGTTGCATTAGGCAATGCTCCGGAAAAAGCGCCACCATTGCCCTGTATTGTAACATAACTTGGGTTTGGATCACCATAAATAATGCTTTTTGAGATTACCGCACCAGCTTCTACACAGGTGTCCTGCGGCACAATTACTATTGGCGGATCGTTATTTGGGCAGGTGCTTACCACTACCTGCATATCACGCAATACATAACCAATTACCTGGTAAATGCCACTGGTATTCTTTCTCCACTCTTTTACAATAAAGGCTACGTTAAACTCTCCCTGGAATTGTGGTGAGCACCAGCTTAATAAACCTGTAACAGCATTAATATTATACGTTGCGTTTGAAGCGCCGCCCGTTTCCGGGAAAAAATATCCAGGAACCGTTTGTCCATTTTCGCCTCTCGACGTTGAGATCTCATAACTTAAGCTGTCACCATCAGAATCGAATGCGCCGGGGTTGTGATAAAAACATTTATCATAACAAGCACGGTCAATAGGTGGGTATTTAAATTCCGGGGAACTGTTAGCGCCAGAAAAATTATTGATGATCAAAAGAGATTCTAAATAAAAAGGTTGATTGATAGAGTTGGGAATGTTGTGAACGTTACCGTTTCTATTTGGATCAAATGAATGGATCAAATAACTGCCAGCGCCAGAATAAGTATGGATAATGGTATAGATGTTGCGTTTTACAATATAGGGCGGGTTGTTAATGATAAGGTCGCCACACTGATTACAGTCTCCGCAGAGTGATGGCCCGCCGTTTATACGCTGCGCAATCCCTCTTTGTCCATCGCCAAAATAGATCGTATCAACGCACCTGTCAGCAATTCCCGCACCGTGGTCGGTATATTTTATTAATGTGATGGAGTAAGTGTAAACCTGAACTGTTAAGTTTCCAACAACCTGTGTAAAAGGAGCAATACGCTTATATTGAATTTCGCCGGCACGGTTGTGCGTGGCAAAAGTATAAACCGAAATTAAGATAAATAATAGTACTAAAAGCCTTTTCACGTTTCAAAAAATCTATATATAAAATTAAACCTTTTAATTGGAATCTACAATGGTGCCAATAGTTAAAAACACTTTGCTCTTACTTTAGTTGCTGGTTTTTTGCCAAAAAAAGTTATTTCAGATAATCTAACGTTAATCTTCTATTTATTATTGTTTATGCGTGTTTTTTTTTGAACCATGCCATTAAATAAATAATTAGTCGCAATTATTGTTTTGATGCTTCTTTTTGTATTAATTTTGATCTCTTTATTCATACAACCCAAATGGGAAATCATCAGAATAGCCACGCAAGTAAAATTACTCTTGCGGGTTTGCTTTTAACACTCGGTATCATTTATGGTGATATTGGGACCTCTCCACTCTACGTGATGAAGGCCATTGTTGGCGATAAGCCTATCGACGCTTCTGTTATTATCGGCGGCATGTCCCTAGTGTTCTGGACCCTTACACTTCAAACTACCATCAAATATGTGATCTTTACGCTAAGAGCCGATAATAAAGGCGAGGGCGGGATCTTTGCGCTTTATGCATTAATAAAAAAAGCAAAAAGAAAGTGGTTGATCTTTCCTGCAATTATTGGAGGTTGTTGTATTTTGGGTGAAGGTATTATTACTCCACCCATCTCTGTTGCTTCTGCTATTGAGGGTTTACAGTTAATTCCACGCTTTAGCCACCTTCCTACTATTCCCATTGTAATTGCCATTATTACCGGGTTATTTTTTATTCAGCAATTTGGGACAAAGTTTGTAGGTAAATTTTTTGGGCCTGTTATGATGGTGTGGTTTGTAACCCTTGGTTTAATGGGCTTTATAGGCTTATCTCATAATTTTACTGTTTTAAAATCGCTAAACCCTTATTACGGAATTAATTTATTGATCAATCATCCCGGTGGATTTTGGTTGCTTGGCGCCGTGTTTCTTTGTACAACAGGGGCAGAAGCTTTATATTCTGACATGGGACATTGCGGAAGAAAAAACATTCGCATCAGTTGGATCTTTGTGAAGTGTATGCTTGTATTAAATTACATGGGGCAAACAGCCTGGTTGGTTTCTATGGATGGCAAACCATTAGATGGTGCAAATCCGTTTTATTCGATCATGCCATCATGGTTTTTACCTTTTGGGATTGGTATTGCTACTGTTGCAACCGTTGTTGCATCACAAGCATTAATAAGCGGTTCATTCACGTTAATAAACGAAGCCATGCGTTTAAATTTCTGGCCTAAAGTAAAAATAAAATATCCAACCGATCTAAAAGGCCAAATGTATATTCCTTCCATTAACTGGTTGTTATATATTGGTTGTGTAGGCATTGTTCTGTTTTTTAAAGAGTCTAAAAACATGGAGGCTGCTTACGGCTTAACTATTATTTTAGGTATGATCATGTCATCTCGTTTGTTGGCTTTTTTTATGCGCCTGAAAAAATATCCAAAAATATTCTTCAATACTTTTGCTGTAATTTATATTGTTATTGAAGGCGCTTTCTTAGTTGCAAATCTTGAAAAGTTTCCAAAGGGTGGTTACATTACATTAATCATTGCTCTTTTCCTGGCCACTGTAATGGCCAGTTGGTATATTGCTAAACTCATCAGGCAGCGTTACGTTGATCTTGTGCCTTTAGATAATTACAAGCAGATGCTTGTTGATCTTAGCACCGATAATTCTATTCAAAAATATGCCACGCATTTGGTTTACATGACCAGTGCAAATAATCCTTCCATGATAGAATCAAAAGTTATTTATTCTATTTTACAAAAACGTCCTAAAAAAGCCGATATCTATTGGTTTGTACACGTTGATGTAATGGATGAGCCTTACAGGATGGAATACAGGGTTA
The DNA here is from genome assembly GCA_039919745.1 of Bacteroidia bacterium. Lineage (GTDB taxonomy): Bacteria > Bacteroidota > Bacteroidia > B-17B0 > Aurantibacillaceae > Aurantibacillus. Next base: position 3,305 of record JBDSFC010000058.1, read on the forward strand.
CGCAAATTGCTAACGAAGATATTATCCGTGTTGATTTTAGAATTGGTTTTAGAATTGCGCCGCGTATAAATTTAATGTTTAGAAAAGTGGTGGCGGATATGGTAAAAAATAAAGAAGTGGATATTACCAGCCGTTACGAATCATTAAATAAAAATAATGTAATTGGTGATTTTAAATTTGTGGTATTAGAAAAATTCCTGTCTTACGAAAACGATCTTCCTTTCTTTGAAAAACTAATATTGAATGTTTATTTTATGCTTAAGCGCTTTAGTTTAAGTGAAGCCAAAGCCTTTGGACTAGACAGCAGTTCTGTTAAGATCGAGAAATTCCCAATGGTAATTAGTCCGCCAAAAGAATTAAATCTTAAACGAATAGATTAATTTTACTTGTAAATTTCCAGTAAAAATCTTCCTGTTTCATATTTTAATTCGTTAAACGTATTTGATTTAATTTTAAGCGCAATCGCTACCCCAACACTTACAACCAAGGGCGTATATATATAAACAAAATTAGGGCCTTTTGGGATTATAAAAAAGCGGGAGTGGCCATCTTTCTTAAAAAAGATCTTTTTTGGAGTAAGGCCTTCTTCTCTTAAAGAAATTATGCTTTTCTCTTTCATTACAACAGGTACCGAAAAATACTTAGCTGGCGAAAAGTAGATCTTCTTTTTATTTAAATAAAAGTAGGCGCTATCACGCGCAAATTTTGTTTGATTAAAAACAAAAGCGCCATTCATAATATGCTTTTTTTTATTTGTTTTTAAAAAACTTTCGCCGGCAAAAAATAATTTCACAATAAGGTTGGCGTTTTTTTCTGTTTCAAAATATTTTACAACATAATAAGAATTTGCCCCGAGTTCTTTTGCTTTTATTTTTACCAGATCAAGCCATTGCATAATGCTGAGATCGTTATCATAAACACCGTATAAACGCAAAACAGCAATGTATTTTAAACGCGTGGTGTCTTTAAGGTCTTCGATGTAATTTAAGCTGCTTACAACATAATTATGCCTATATCCTGACGGATCAACAATCTCCGTTTTTTGTGCTTTGGCAAAAAAACAATTAAAAAGTAGAATGATAAAAAATGCTTTTATCGGCATTTCAATTTAATGTTTAAAATGTCTTACTCCTGTAAGAACCATACTAACACCATTTGCATTACAATAATCAATACTTTCTTTATCTTTTATTGAACCTCCGGGTTGTATTACAGCTGTGATGCCAACTTTGTGCGCAATTTCTACACAATCAGGAAAAGGAAAAAAAGCATCGCTAGCCATTACCGCACCTTTAAGATCGAAACCAAAACTTTGTGCTTTTACAATAGCTTGTTTTAATGCGTCCACGCGCGAAGTTTGACCAGTGCCGCTTGCAAGCAGTTGTCCATTCTTTGCAAACACAATGGTATTTGATTTTGTATGCTTCACTAATTTATTGGCGAATAAAAGGTCTTTTATTTCTAACGCGCTTGGCGATGTATTTGTAACCACTTTCAGATCAGCTTCTGTTTCTGTTTTCAGATCTTTGTCTTGTTCAATTACGCCATTTAATAAATTACGGAAAGAAGTGTTTCCTAAAGCCACTTTATTTTGAATTAAAATTATGCGGTTAGGTTTTGATTTTAATAAAGCTAATGCATCATCATTGAAAGCTGGCGCAATAACCACTTCGCAAAATAATTTATTTACATCAGTTGCCGTTGCAATATCAATTGGGCGATTCGCAATTAAGATACCTCCAAATGCAGAAACAGGATCTCCTGCCAATGCATCTTTATATGCTTCGCTAATTGTTGGTCTTGAAGCTACGCCGCAAGCGTTGTTATGTTTTAAAATAGCAAAAGTTGGTTCAGTAAAATCTGCAATTAAATTTACAGCTGCGTCAACGTCCAAAAGGTTATTGTATGATAATTCTTTGCCCGCCAATTTTGTAAACATGGCATCCAGGTCGCCATAAAAAACGCCTTTTTGATGTGGGTTTTCGCCATAACGAAGGGTTTGGCCTTTTTGAACGCTTTGTTTGAATTGTGTAATGTTTTCTGTTTGATTAAAATAATTGAAGATCGCCGAATCGTAATGCGAAGATGTAGCAAATGCTTTTGCGGCGAATTTTTTTCTGTCCGCAAGATCAGAACTTCCGTTTTTTATTTCTAATAAATTTAAAAGATCCGCATAATCATTTCTTGAAGAAACAATAACCACATCATTAAAGTTTTTTGCCGCCGCGCGAATTAAAGAAATGCCGCCAATATCAATTTTCTCGATAGTATCTTCTTCAGATGCTTTTGCGGCGACTGTTTCTTCAAAAGGATACAGATCAACGATCACCAGGTCAATATCCGGAATGTTATGTTGTGCTTTTTCTTTTTTATCCGACTCGTTATCTCTTCTGTTTAAGATACCACCAAAAATTGCCGGGTGAAGTGTTTTTACACGGCCGCCAAAAATTTCAGGATAAGACGTAACAGAATCTACTGCTGTTACCGGAATATTTAATTTTTCTATGAAAGAAAGTGTACCACCGGTACTATATAATTTCACCTTTTGGCTATGTAGTTTTTTAATGATCGGTTCTAAATTATCTTTGTAATAAACCGAAATTAAAGCGCTTTTGATCGTTTTTGCGTTGCTCATTTTTTTAAAATAAAGAGCAAAGATAAATTAAGAATTGATTAGCAGGCCCAATGTTAAAAAACATTGAAAAGCTTATTAGGCTTTTGCGCGTTCTTTAAGCCATTCTATTGCTTTTTGCCTGTCGTCAAAAAAACGTGTTGGCACAATGGGGTTGTTTATTTTTAAGAAAAGGTTACCTATTATCTTCTCATGAAGACGGTTACTACATAATGCAACGGCTGCCACGTGTTTAGAATACTCTTCTGATGCGCCTGCCCTTCTGGCATCAACCGAAACGTCAAAATTATCGTCTGTTTCAAACAACACATAAAATTTTTTGCCGGGCATATAATTAACAGACTGCTCTCTCGACTCCCAAATATCAGCTGCCTGAAGCTTTACATTCTTTTTCACTTTAAACTCGATTAAGAGGTCGTCGTGAACATTCATAGTATAAGCGTTTGTTTCAAAGTTTTTCATTAATGTAAAATTAGAAAAAAGATTGATGTTTTAATTATTTAAAAGGAATACCCGATCTGCAGTGAAAAATTAAAAGAATTAATAGTAGAATTATGCGGTAAAACATTTTGTTGCTTTAATAAATGGCTAATGTCATTTATTACAAATTTATCGTAATAATGCCCAATTGCTATATTAGCTAAAAAAGTAAAACCGCCGGGAGCTCTTGTAAAATAGCCGCCGTTAACATAAGCGTAATACTTATTCAAGGTAAAGTTATTGCTGTTGGTATAGCTATAGTAATAATAACCCTCAAACTGAGCGGTCCTTCCCGAAATACCCACAAATGGAAAAGATTGCTGGCGTATTGAAAAATTATAATTTATCTGTAGGGACACATCCGAATTTTTATGTCGTAGGCCATAATTACGGTTATGCTCAGCTAAAACACCATTACTAAAGAGGCACGAATTGTTTGGATTAGAGTATGCCCCATAAGCAAAAATACTTAAGCCTTGCTTATATAAAACCCGCGCATAAGTGAAACCAAGCCCTCCATCCAGTAATTCAACAGGGTTATAAAGTATGCTATTCTTGCGCCTGTACTTTTGCGTTTCTCTTTTTTCTGTTATTTTTTTGTACCAGTCTTTTGGCTGTTTTTTAATTACAAAAGAAATTCCAAAATTTACGTTTGGTATAATAGCAAAACCTTCTTTCATATAACTGGAAGTTAACTTTGGCATTTCATCCGGGTTAGTTGTATAAAAGTGTGGTTGACCGCTGTTATTATTATTGTATGAATTGTATTTATTTTTTGTAACGGTACCGTAAATGCCGGGCATAATAAAAAATTCCATGCC
>JBDSFC010000059.1:0-7134 GCA_039919745.1 Bacteroidia bacterium
GTGCATCGTATGTTAAACGAAGGTTATTATTTAAACCTGGGTATTTTTCCAGCAGTACCAATGAAAAATACAGGTATACGTTTTACCATTACTTGTCTTCATACATTTACACAAATTGAAAAAATGATCGAGCGAATGGCCCATCATTTATCAATCGCTATGGAGGAAGAAGGAATTAATCTTCCGCAAATTTATTCGGCTTTTAAATTGCCAATGCCTTCAGATCTGAAAATAGAAGAACAGGTGGTAACTATTTTGAATGAGGGAAATTTAATTATAGAAAAATATAAAAGTATTGAACAGATTGATGCCGGAGAATGGAATACTTTAATGGCTGACAGAGGTTCGTTTGATTGGAACGGATTAAAATTTTTAGAAACATCTTTTACAAATAATGTTCGTTTAGAAGAGAACTGGGATTTTGATTATTTAATAGTGCGTAACACGCATGGCAAAATTATACTGACTACTTTTTTAACCACTACTTTATGGAAAGACGATATGCTTTCTCCGGGAGCAATTTCTTTTCAAATTGAAGAACAAAGAAAAGCAGACCCTTATTTTTTAGCTTCTAAAGTTGTTTCTGTCGGATCTCTATTAACGGAAGGTGAGCATTTATTTCTTGATAAGAATTCTTCTCATTGGAAAAGTGCCCTTCAAATATTATTCAAATATATTTCGCAACTACAGGATAATTATAAAGCCAATAATTTGGTGATAAGGGATTTTGTTATTGAAGATGCAGAAGTAGATTCTTATTTTATTGATAATGGTTATTTTAAAATAAGCATGCCAAATAGCCATGTAATTGAAAATTTAAACTGGCAAAGTACAGATGAATATTTGCAAAGATTATCATCTAATGGTAGATATGATGTAAAACGTTATGTGCTACGTGATGAAAACAAATTTGAAGTAAAAGTGATAACAAACCCAAGCGAGGGCGATTTGGAATTGTATTACAACATGTATCTGAATGTAAAAAACAACAGTCTTGATCTGAATACATTTAATTTGCCTTTTAAAGTATTTAAAAATATGACTTTAAATAAGCAATGGGATATTACAGCTTTATTTTTAAAACCTGAATTTGATGTTAAAAATTTAAACAAACCATTAGCAGTTATGTTCTGTTACGTGACAGATAATAATTTTGTGCCAATGGTTTTAGGTTTGGATTATGGTTATCACAAAGAATACAGGGTATATAAACAAGCTATGTACAGCGCTGTTAAACGGGCAAGAACTTTAAATTGTAAAAAGATGTACATGGGTTTTGCAGCTGATAGCGAAAAAAGAATGTTTGGAGCAACAGCCCATTCAACCTTTGGTTATATGCAAACAAAAGAAAATTATAACCTGGAGGTTTTAGGAAGCTATAATGCTTTTCAAAACAAACAGGCCCCTAAAATTAAAAATGAAATGGCATCAATATAAATGCCAATGCACTATTAAGGTATTAAGAACTAAGTTTATTGTAAATGAAGTAATATAGGAGTAGGGATTCATAATTATTGATCTTACTCGGTTAAAAGATTAATAAACATGATTCTTTCAAAGTCCGAGTTCTGTAGATTTAGCTTAAAAGCGAAAAAAAGATTAGTGATGGAGTACGGGCAGTTATTGATCAACCGTTCATTTATCGAAAAAAAGATCTGCGTTTATAAGATTTATGAATTTCATGTCGAAGCGATTTATAATGTGCCTGATAATGAATTGGTAAAAATAGAGCCTATCCATAGCGCTCCGTTATTGAATTATTACATTAAAAATTATTGAGTTTGTTGCTTGAGTAAAAAGTAAAAAGCCACCAAATTTTTTGGTGGCTTTTTTGTTTTGATGAAAGTCATTAAGTTCTGAGATTCTGAATCAAGTTCAGAATGACCGTCATTCCGTGTTTGATCCGGAAACTCAGCCCTATTTTTTTATGGTTACAAACTTTTAAATAATTCTTCTTTTAAACTCTTCACGCCATTAACGGCGGTTTGTTTTATGTGTTTTAAATTTTTTACGTAATCCAAATTAAAATCTCCCGGATCAACTAACCATTTTGGTACAGTTACTTTTACAAAATTTAAAATTCCCGCCGCGGGATATACATTTAATGATGTGCCAACTACTACAAATAATTCTGCTTCTTCCGCACGTAGGTTTGCCATTTCCATTTGAGGAACATCTTCTCCAAACCAAACAATATGAGGGCGTAATTGCGATCCTTTCACACACATGTCACCTAGCACTAATTCTGCTTTTTTTAATGGATATACCAATTCAGGATCAGCTGTACTTCTGGCTTTCATGATCTCTCCGTGTAAATGCATTACATTTTTACTTCCGGCGCGTTCGTGTAGGTCGTCCACATTTTGCGTGATCACCTGCACATCAAATTTATTTTGAAGTTCAGCAATAAATTCGTGAGCGGCATTTGGTTTGGCTGCTAATACTTGTTTTCGACGCTGGTTATAAAATTCTAAAACAAGTTCTCTGTTCTTTACCCAAGCTTCCGGGGTTGCCACATCTTCAATGCGATGCTCTTCCCACAATCCGCCGGAATCACGAAATGTTTTAATTCCGCTCTCCGCACTAATACCTGCGCCAGTAAAAACTATCAATCGTTTTTTGCCCACCTATAAGTTTTCTTTTGTGAATTTTAAGATCTTTGAAAAAATATGTAAACGTGTATAACCTCCGCTAATGCCATGTGCTTTATTCGGATAGATCATAAAATCAAAAGGAATATTATTTGTTACTAATGCATTGGCCAATTCCATACTGTTTTGTAAATGTACATTATCATCAGCGCTTCCGTGGATCAATAAAAATTTACCTTTAATGCCTTTCACAAAATTGGTTGGCGAATTATCTTCATAACCACTTTTATTGTCTGCCGGCTTGCGTAAAAAACGCTCAGTATAAATATTATCATAATATTTCCAATTGGTTACTGGCGCAACTGCGATGGCTGTTTTAAACGTATCACCACCTTTTGAAATTAATAACGATGCCATATAACCGCCATAGCTCCATCCCTGGAAACCAATGCGTTTATTATCTACATAAGGTAATTTTCCTAAATATTTTGCAACTTCTATCTGGTCAATGGTTTCTAATTTTCCTAATTGCATATAAGTGCTGTGTTTGAATTGACGACCACGGCCTTGAGTTCCCCTGTTGTCAACACAAACAACTATATAGCCTTCCTGGTTCAATAAACTGTGCCAAAAATAATCAATTCCATCCCAGCTGTTATTTACTTCGTTAGCACCCGGGCCACCATAAGCATACATATATACAGGATATTTTTTTGTTGAATCAAAATTTTGTGGCCTCATTGTCCAGCCATTTAATTCAACACCTTCAGATGTTTTAAATTTAAAAAATTGTTTTGGTGACAGATTGTAATTTTTCATCGTGCTTTTTAGCCCTTTATTATCTTCCAATACTTTTACAGTTTTTCCATCAATGCTGTTTAATTCATAAACAGGTGGTGTATTGGCGTCACTATGACTAGAGATATAATATTTAAAGCCCGGAGTAAATTCAAAATTGGTAAAGCCGTGTTTTGTAGACAAACGTTTTTTATCTTTTCCTGTTAATTTGACACTGTAAACATCACGGTTGATAGGACCATTTTCAGTTGATGTATAATAAATAGTTTTTGTTTCTTCGTCAAAACCGTTAAACTCCATTACATCCCAGGGACCTTTTGTAATTTGATTAATTAATTTTCCGGTAATATCATAATAGTATAAATGATTGTAGTCATCGCGTTCACTTGAAACAATAAATCCTTTATCACCAACAAAACGCAGGTCATCATTAACATCCACATAAGTTTTACTTTCGTCGGTATAAGTTACAATTCCTTTTCCGCCAATTACATCTGTAAAAATTAATTCCAGTTTATTTTGTAAACGGTTAAGGCGTGTAATAGAAAGTACCAATGGATTATTTGTGAACTGAATACGCGGAATATAAATATCTTTTTCTGTACCAATGTCCGCAGTAACTGTTTTTTTTGAGGTTTCATCAAAAATATGAACAGAAACTATCGAATTATCTTCTCCGGCTTTTGGATATTTAAACGTGTATTTTGTTGGATATAATTCACCATTATAATAATCCATAGTGTAATCTCTTACACGTGCTTCATCAAATTTTACATACGCTAAATATTGGCTATTGCTGCTCCAGTCAAAATAATCAGCGCGCGAAAATTCTTCTTCATATACCCAATCTGCCCAACCGTTTTTAATTTTATTCATTTCACCATCACGCGTAACAATAATTTCAGCGCCGGTATCAAGATGTTTTATGTACAGATTATTGTCGCGCACAAAAGCGATCTTTTTTCCGTCTGGCGAGAATAAAGGAAAAAATTGCTGTCCTTTATCACTTAATTGAATTGTTTTTTTTGTGGCAATGTCGTAAACGTAGTAATTTGCTTTTGGCGAACGGCGGTAAACATTTTCCATGTTCTCAAATAACAATAATTTATCTTCGTTAGGGCTAAACTGATAAGTTGCAAGATCAAGTTGTTTGTTGTTGAATTTTACGTCTCCTGATTTTACAAGTGCTTTAACTTTGTTTCCCGTTTTAAGATCAAACTGGCTTAAAGTAAGTTCGGAACCATTTTCTTCAAGGTCAACATAATTAACACCGTCATTCATTACATTAAACCCGGCCGCATATTTTGCCTGGAAAATGTTATTTGCCCAAATATTCTCTAATGTGATCTTTTGTTGCGAAAGAACTAGAAAAGGAAGTGCAAGGATAATAAATACTATTTTTTTCATTGTATTTTGTTGTTGGTGAATTTATGAAATTAATCTTAAAATTCTTAAAATAAATAATCACCGTAATACCCCTAAAAGGGTGAAAAATGCTTTATTATCCATGATAAACCCTCGAAAAAACGATAAGTCCGTTTTTTATTTGTAAAACTTCTCCAACTCTAAGATCTTCCTCACCTTTTACATGTCTTATATATTCCATAAAAACCTGCTCATTATCCGCGGTTAATTTTAATACTTCGTAGTTTAAAGTAGGTAATCTGTCAAAAGCGTCCTGCCACCACTCACGCAAAGCCGGTTTGCCTTTTATTAAGCCATTTGTTTGGGGTTGCCGTACTTTTAATTTGGGACTAAAATGTTCGGCATTGTCATTATAAAGTGCTAATAGTTTTTCGAGATCATGTGTATTAAAAGCAGCAAACCATTTTAAAGCAATTTTTCTATTTTCTTCGGGGGTCATATTAAATTTGTTTAATTTTAATCATGCTAAAAAACACTTTTATTTTTATAGTTACAATTTCTTTTTTGTTTTCTTGTTCATCAGAACCAGAAAAAATAGTAGTTGATGAAGTTTTACACAACGCCGTTATTTATTCTGTTGATTCTTCGTTTGCAATATACGAAGCAATGGCGATCGCCAACGGTAAAATAATAGAGTTAAATAGTAATAAAGAGATCTTAAAAAAATACGCTCCAAAAACTATCAGGGACCTTAATGGAAAAGCTGTGTTTCCGGGATTTATAGATGCGCATTGCCATTTTTTAGCATATGGTATGGGTTTACAACAGGTTAATTTGGTGGGTACAAAAACATTTAATGAGGTTGTTGAAAGAGTAATATCTTTTTCAAAAAACGAACCCGCAGACGAAGCAAAAGTTCCAAGACTATCTGTAGAAACAAAGTGGTTAATTGGTAGGGGTTGGGATCAAAATGATTGGGAAAATAAACAATATCCAGATAAGAAAAAATTAGATTCTCTTTTCCCGAATACACCTGTAATGCTAACCAGAATTGATGGCCACGCAGCGCTGGTAAATGAAAAAGCATTGCAACAAGCCGGAATAAATAGTAATACAAAAATTTCGGGCGGTGAAATTCTAAGGTCGGGCAATAAATTAACCGGTATTTTAATTGATAATGCGGTTGATCTTGTAAAAAATTTTATTCCAAAAACACATAAAGAAAAAACTGAAAATGCTTTGTTGACAGCGCAGGCAAATTGTTTTGCAATGGGCTTGACCACTGTAGATGATGCAGGTATGATGAAAGAAGATGTGGATATAATAGACGAATTACAAAAGACCGGAAAATTAAAAATGCGCGTGTATGCCATGTTAAGTGACAGTGCGCCAAATTACGAGCATTATTTAAAAACGGGGCCGTATAAAACAGAACGACTAAACGTGCGTGCTTTTAAATTTTATGCCGATGGTGCTTTAGGATCGCGTGGCGCTTGTTTGTTTAAGGATTACAGTGATAAGCCGGGCTGGAAAGGATTTTTATTAAGCAGCATGAAACATTTTGAAAAACAAGCAGCAATAATAGATAAAAAAGGATTTCAAATGTGCACACATTGTATTGGTGATTCGGCTTTAAATATGGTAATGGATATTTATGAAAGATATTGTAACGAAAATTTAGATCATCGCTGGAGAATAGAACACGCGCAGGTTTTAACCAACGAAGATTTTAAAAACTTTAGCCTCGATATTATTCCGTCGGTGCAACCAACGCATGCAACCAGCGATATGTATTGGGCGGAAGAACGTTTAGGAAAAGACAGAATTAAAAAAGCGTATGCGTACAAAGAATTATTAACCGCGAGTGGGATTATTGCACTTGGTACCGATTTTCCGGTAGAAGATATTTCACCATTTAAAACTTTTTTTGTCGCTGTGGCAAGACAGGATGCTAAAGGTTTTCCGAAAGGCGGCTTTCAAATGGAAAACGCTTTGTCGCGTCAGGAAACGTTAAAAGGCATGACCATTTGGGCGGCCTATTCTAATTTTGAAGAAAAAGAAAAAGGCAGTTTGGAGAAAGGAAAATTAGCTGATTTTGTTATTTTAGATACAGATATTATGAAATGTACTATAGAGGACGTTTTAAATTCAAAAGTATTATTTACCTATCTAAACGGTGAAAAGGTCTATTCAACAAAATAGTTTATCTTACTTCTCTCTAAAAACAATGATTCAAAACATTTAAAAGCGCTAAGCTTTATTTTGCATTTTCATCTGAAGTTAACACGCAGTTTGGGCCTGGAAAAAATTGTAATGAAAAATTAAAATAGCAATTTTAATTCGTTTAAGTTAGTGATAGATCTCCCGGCATAACCAGTGA
>JBDSFC010000085.1:0-6862 GCA_039919745.1 Bacteroidia bacterium
GATATGGATCTCTTTATTGCATCTGGCCCTGCAAGTGGCACACCAAATTATGATGTGTGTTATCAAAACATGAAAATTGAAACGGGAATGGATTCTTTAAAGCGTTTAACCACGCCATTATTTGCGGCGCAAAAACAGGACGGGCAATGTTATAATTTTATTGATTTTGACAATGATAAAGATCTTGATCTGTGTTTAACAAATTATTTATCTGCACCAACACGCCTTTATTTAAATACCGGCGGAGTATATACAAGTATTACTACACCGTTTACAAATACAGGAAATAATTTATCCAACTGCTGGGGAGATTATGATAATGATCTGGATGTATTTATTTCAAGGGATAATACAGCCACAAGGTTATATACTAATTTAGGTAACGGCACTTTTACATTATCCACCCAGAGTCTTTTGGTACCAGCTGCTATTGGTGGAGTAGTAAACGGTGATTATGATGACGATGGTGATCTTGACGTATTTATGAACGGAAGCATTGGTGCAAAAGGTTTATATAGAAATGATACAGTTGCCGGAAATAGAAAATGGGTAAATATAAAACTAACAGGTGTTAACTCTAACGTTTCGGCGCTTGGCGCAATTGTAAGAATAAAAGCAATAATTAACGGAAACCCTGTTTGGCAAATGCGCGAAATAAATGCGCAAAATAGTTTCCAGGGTCAAAATGACCTACGGGTACATTTTGGATTTGGAAATGCAGTGTTAATGGATTCTGTTATTGTTAATTGGCCGTTAGGATTAACACAAACATTTACAACGTTGCCTACAAATAATTTTTATCATTTACTTGAGGGAAATGCCATAGTTTCAATAACGGGAATTAAAAAAGAAACTAATTTGCAAAACGAATTTATGGTTTTTCCAAACCCTGTAAATGACGTTTTAAATATAAAAGCTTTTAACGAAGGCAAATACGATTATAAAATTATAGCTTCATTTGGTGAAACAGTTTTAAATGGAAAAACAGAAGGAAATACAACAATAAATATTTTAGAACTGAAGGCGGGAATTTATTTTATGCGGATAAATTCAGATGCTAAAAATTACAGCTACAAAATAATTAAAAATTAAATAAGAAATTTGTTGAATGCTGGTCACGCAGATAATTATAATTTCGATGATAAAAGATAATATTTGATCTTATCCAATCAGCGTCATCAGCGTTCTGTTTTTAAAATTGATGTACGCCTTGAACAGTGGTATACTTCATGGTATACTTGATTCCCGGGTGTATGTATTTATAAGCGCTGTGGCTCATTAACGAAGCTTCATGAAAGCCACACAAAATTAATTTTAGTTTATTTTTGTAGGTGTTAATATCGCCAATTGCGTAAATACCGGAAACGTTAGTACTGTAATCATCTGTATTAACTTCAATGGCACTTTTATCAAGGTTTAATCCCCAATTCTCAATTGGCCCTAATTTAGGACTTAATCCAAATAAAGGGATTAAATGATCTGTATGAATAGATGTTTTTTCCTGCGTTTTTGAATTCATAAGTTCAACTGTTTCCAGTTTATCATTACCTGAAATAGATAAAATATTGGTGTTCAATACTAATTTTATTTTACCACTTTCCGCCAGTTTCATTACTTTATTTACACTGTCAGGCGCTCCTCTAAAGCTTTCACTGCGATGTATCAAAGTCAATTCGCCGCAAACATCACTTAAAAAAATAGCCCAATCCAAAGCACTGTCACCGCCACCTGCAATTACCATTTTCTGATTGCGGTATTTTTCAGGATCGAGGATCATATAATTAACACCTTTTCCGTTCTCAAATTTTTCTAAACCGGCAATTTCGGGTTTGCGAGGCTCAAAACATCCAAGACCACCTGCAATTACTACAGCTTTAGCTTCTATTTTGGTACCCATATTAGTGGTTAACAAAAAATCCTTTTCGCCGCGTTTTTCAAGCGATTCAATACGTTCGCCTAAAGTAAAACCCGGTTTAAAAGGTTCGGCCTGTTTCATTAAATTATCTATCAGGTCCTGGGCAAGAATTGAAGGAAAACCAGGGATATCATAAATTGGCTTTTTCGGATAAATTTCAGATAGTTGGCCGCCTACCTGGGGTAAATAATCCACTAAATGGCAACGCATTTTTAATAGACCTGCTTCAAAAATGGCGAATAATCCTACTGGTCCGGCTCCAACTATAATTAAATCTGTGGTAATCATTTAAAATTTTCGTAAAGGTACGATTTTTGCTTAGGTGTTAAAACCAAAATTTTATTAAAATACTTTAATTTTTTTATATATCTTTAAATCCTTAAATAAATTTAATCCTTAAATAAATAAACATGAAAAAAACATTACTATCAATTTTCGGAGCTTTTGCAGTAAGTTCCGCAATAGGTCAGGCAAGTGCAAGCTGGGCGACAGTTCAGAATGCAAATTGGCCAAAAGTTTCTTCTGGCGTTAGATTAATGAGCGCCGTTGACGCCAACGTACTTTGGGCAACAGGTTATGATGGAACTGCTGTAAGCAGAAATTATTGCTGGTACACAAGAACTATCAATGGTGGAACAAGCTTTAACTCTGGTAACATTTTCGCAAGTGCAACTAACACTGTAGTTGGAGATACCAACTCATTTAAAATTGCCAGTTTAGAAGGTGTTGATGCTAATACAGCATGGGTTTGCTCTTATTTAAAAGCAGGTCAAAACAAAGGTGCAATTCACAGAACTAGTAATGGTGGTACTTCATGGCAAAACATGACAACATCATCTATGTTTACTGATGCTGCATCTTTTGCAGATATCATTACTTTCCTTACACCTCAAATTGGTATCACAATGGGAGATCCAAATCCTACAACTGGTAATGAATATGAGATCTGGAGAACTACTGATGGTGGTAACACCTGGGCTTTAGTACCGGGTGCAAACATCCCAAATCCGGGTTCAGCAAATGAATTTGGTTTAACAGGTGTTTATACAAAATTGGGATCATCTAATATTTGGTTTGGTACTAACGAAGGACGTATTTACCGTTCAACTGATGCTGGTTTAACATGGAATGTAAGTACATTAGATCCAAACTCTGTTGGTGTTAATGAAATTGCTTTTACAACTCCTTTAAACGGTTATGCATGGTTATTTGATGCTTCACAAACATTAGCTACTTATAAAACTACTGATGGTGGTGCAAACTGGACTATGATCCCTTCAGTTGATCCAAACTTAGGAGTAAATAATATGTGTGCAATTCCGGGTACTTCCTACTATGCTTCTGGTGGAGCAGGAACTGCTAACCAAATTATTTCTTATTCTACTGATGGTGGTACTACTTGGATCGATTGGGGTTCAATTGGTATCCAATACTTAACTGTTGATTTCGTTAACGGTACAACTGGCTGGGCTGGTGGATTTAGTGATCCAACAACAGTAGGCGTAGGTGGTATCTTTAAATATTCAGGACCTGCAATTACAAGTTCTGTTGCTCCCACTGCTGCTTTTTCAGCACCTCCAACATTATGTTTATCTGGTCCCACTGCTACAACTGTTCTAACAAATGCTTCTACAGGAAGTCCAACACCAACATATAGCTGGACAAGTTCTCCTGCCGCTGCTTTTTCTAGCCAAACAGCTTCTAGCCCAACAGTTACATTTACGGGTGCTGGTACATATACACTTACTTTATTAGCTACTAACGCTTCAGGTACAAACATCGCTACACAAGTTGTAGTAGTACAAGCTTGTACGACTCCTGCTGCTGCGTTTAATGGTGCTGCAACAGTATGTAGTAAAGTAACTTATACAATTGCTAACACATCTACTGGTGCTCCAACACCGGTTTATACATGGACAACAACACCTTCAACAGGTGCAACTATCTCAAATCCAAATGCTGCAACACCATCATTTACTTTTAGTGCTGCAGGTACTTATTCAATTGGTTTAACTGCAACAAATGCTAACGGTACAAATACTGTTGTACATTCAGTTACAGTGGCTCCATGTCCTCCAAGCGTAGCATTTAACCTTCCTTCAGCTGCATGTTTAACTACAGCTATTTCTCCAACAAATGCTACTACTTCATCACTTACTCCATTTACTTATACTTGGTCTTCAAACCCGGGTGGAACTGGACCATTCTCAAATGTTACTGCGCCAAATCCTCAAATTACTTTTACTGCAACAGGTATTTACACAATTACCTTGTCATCTAGTAACGTTTCAGGATCAGCAAGTACAACTCAAACAGTAAGTGTTACAAACTGTACAGGAATCAATGAGAACTCTATTGTATTAAGTTCTATCAGTATTTTCCCTAACCCAAGCAATGGTATCTTTAGTGTTGCAAATTCGTTAACAAACGAAAATATTAATTATTCAATAACTAATATTTTAGGATCTACTGTATCAAGCGGTAAATTCAATAACTCTAAAAACATCGACCTATCTGCTCAGGCAAAAGGTATTTACTTTATTACATTCGAAAACAATGGAAATAAATTAAGCAAGAAAATTATTGTAGAATAATTTTAAATGTTATTTTTTAAAAAGGGACTTCGAAAGAAGTCCCTTTTTTTATTCCGGTAAATGAACAATAAGTATTTAAACTAAAAGGGATACGACCTGAATGTTTGTTATTTTTGTATTCAAATAAACAGGATCTTAAAAAGTTAAGAAAAAATGAGTATGCGAATTATTTTTATGGGCACGCCCGATTTTGCAGTTGCCAGTTTGGATACATTAATTAAAAATAATTTTAACGTAGTTGCTGTTGTAACCGCGCCGGATAAACCTGCGGGTAGGGGACAACAAATACAACAATCTGCCATTAAAAAATATGCTTTAGAACATAATATAAAGCTATTACAGCCTGAAAAACTAAAGGATGAAGGCTTTATAGAAGAATTAAAAGATCTTAAGGCAGACCTGCAATTTGTAGTTGCCTTTAGAATGTTGCCTGAAATAGTTTGGAACATGCCAAAAATGGGAACCTATAATTTGCATGCTTCTTTATTACCAAAATATAGGGGAGCAGCGCCAATAAACTGGGCAGTTATTAATGGTGAAAAAGAAAGTGGTGTTACTACTTTTAAATTGAAACACGAAATTGATACAGGTAATATTTTATACCAGGAAAAAGTAAATATTGATGCTGATACAACTGCGGGAGAATTGCACGATAAATTAATGAATGTTGGTGCAGATCTGATCTTGAAAACGGCAAAAACAATTCAAATAAGTTTTGAAAATGGTGAGGAGTTGAAATTTTTACCACAAAAAGAAGACCTTGTTTGTCATGCTCCAAAAATTTTTAAGGAAGATTGTTTGATAGATTGGGAAAAAACTGCACGTGAAATAAATAATCTTATAAGGGGCTTATCGCCTTATCCTACGGCATATTCATGGCTTAAGAATGGTGAAGATGCAACACCGCAATTAGTAAAAATATTTAAAGCAAAAGTAGAAATGCGTGAAGGCGATCATACTAACGGTTTGCTGCTTACCGACAATAAAACTTTTTTGAAAGTATTTTGTGAAGATGGATTAATTGAAATAACAGAACTTCAGTTACAGGGTAAGAAAAGAATTACTATTCCTGAATTTTTGAGAGGCTTTACCATAAAGGACAATGCTATGTTTAAAGCATGAAATGACTATATAGTATAAAATGCAGCGGTACATAGCTCTTAAAACCAGTGAAAACGATAAAAAGAAGTTACAACATTTAAAAAACCCTTTAATAAAGCCTGTTACAGACCGTATTTATTAACAAAATGCCGATTTATCAACAAAACAGACGCTTTTTTCTTTAAAACACTTGACAAATACGGTTTTACGTATAAATTTGTGTTATAATTTTAATTAATTGTTTAACCCTAAAAAAACAAAAAAATGAACAAAGCAGAATTAATTGATGCAATTGCATCAGGTTCAAAATTAACAAAAGCTGACGCTGGTCGCGCTTTAGATTCTACAATCGAAGCGATTCACAAAGCTTTAAAAAAAGGTGATCGTATTGGTTTAGTAGGTTTCGGTTCTTTTACAGTAGCTAAACGTGCTGCTCGTACTGGTCGTAATCCTCAAACTGGTAAAGAAATTAAAATTGCTGCTAAAAAAGTAGTAAAATTTAAAGCTGGTTCAGATTTAGCTGGTTCAGTTAACAAAGGAAAATAATTGCATCGCAATTAAATTAAAAAAGCTGCTAAGAAATTAGCAGCTTTTTTTTTGACAATTGCAGATATATAAATATTTTTTTTGTATATTTGATTTAAGAAAATCTCCATTCTAAAAAATCCCCTATTTTACTGTGTTAAATTTAACGATTTGATCAAATTAAATTTGTATTAATTTAATGAATTCGCTATTTTAGCACATTATTTAAAAATTTAAAATACCTAAAACCAAATAACATGAAAAGACAATTACTACTTGGTACAGCCTTATTAGCAGCAATAAGTGCTTTTCCACAACAAGCGGGGAAGAAACCGGCCCGTTTCGTTGATTTAAGTCAACGAATTTCGGCTAAGTTTGCTGTTGAAGAAAACAGTAACGCAAATTATAAACCAGCAAAGCAAGGGCCAGTTCAAAATCCTTCTGATCCTACACCGGAAGAGATAGCTGCGGCTGTAACAATGCCTCCTTCAACCATTAATTGGAAACTATTATGTGGTTCAGCTAACGTCTATGGTATGTTGGTAAACCAATCAAGACCATTACAATACAATGATAATCTTAATACGGTAACTTTTATTCACAGGGCAAGTGCGAGCTATAACGCAGTGCCTGCAGTACCTGCGGCAGCAAAGACTGGGGTTATTGTAGCGGAGATTAGTTCTAATCAAGGGGCAACTTTTGATAGTACGTGTATCTGGGCTGACCC
>JBDSFC010000114.1:0-3303 GCA_039919745.1 Bacteroidia bacterium
TTATGATATTAATACATCTAAATTAGTAAATGCCAGCCAAGGAAAAAGTGCTTTTGAAATTACCTTGCGTATGGTAACGCCAAGTGCTTACTTATACCAAAAGAGATTTAAAGCTTCGTTTTAAGGAAAACGCTTTAAATAAAAAAATCCCCAACCTAAACAGATTGAGGATTTTTTAAATATAAATTACAAAATTATTTTACTTTAAAAGCTGCTTTTACTTTAGCTACATAATCTAATTTTTCCCAAGTAAACAATTCTACTTTCATAGTTTTTGTTTTTCCATCAGGTGATTTAAATGTTTTGGTTACTATTTCGTTCTTACGTCCCATGTGTCCGTATGCAGCAGTTTCGCTATACATTGGCGTACGTAATTTAAAACGTTGCTCAATAAAGTATGGACGCATATCAAAAACGCTTTCTACTATCTTAGCAATTTGACCATCCGTCATTTTTACTTTTGCTGTACCATAAGTATCAATAAAAATACCCATTGGTTGTGCAACACCAATTGCATAAGACACCTGTACAAGAACTTCCGTACAAACACCTGCAGCAACTAAATTTTTTGCGATATGACGGGTTGCGTATGCAGCAGAACGGTCAACTTTACTTGGGTCTTTACCAGAAAAAGCACCACCACCGTGAGCACCTTTTCCACCATAAGTATCTACGATAATTTTACGTCCAGTTAAGCCTGTATCACCATGCGGACCACCGATAACGAATTTACCTGTAGGATTAATATGGTAATTAATTTTGTTGTTGAATAAGTGAGCGTATTTTGGATATTTCTTTTTAACACGTGGAATTAAAATATCAACGATGTCTTTTTTAATTTTCGCTAACATTTTTGGTTCATCAGCAAAATCATCATGCTGTGTAGAAACCACAATAGCATCAATACGTACAGGTACATTATCATCACTGTATTCTAAAGTAACCTGTGATTTTGCATCCGGACGTAAATATTTAATTTCTTTATTCTCGCGGCGTAATGCAGCAAGTTCAATTAAAATACCATGAGCAAGATCTAAAGCCAAAGGCATATAGTTAGCAGTTTCGTTAGTTGCGTAACCAAACATCATACCCTGATCGCCTGCACCCTGTTCTTCTTTTTTCTTTTTATCCACACCTTGGTTGATATCTGAAGATTGTTCGTGAATTGCAGATAAGATACCGCAAGAGTTTGCTTCGAACATGTATTCTGATTTGGTATAACCAATTTTACGAATTACTTCGCGTGCAATTTCCTGCACATCCAAATATGCTTTTGATTTTACTTCACCCGCAAGAATAACCTGGCCAGTTGTAACTAATGTTTCACAGGCAACTTTACTGTTTGGATCGAATGCTAAAAAATTATCAATTAACGCATCCGAAATTTGATCGGCTACTTTATCCGGGTGTCCTTCTGACACTGATTCTGATGTAAATAAATATCCCATAATGGATTTTCTAAGAATTTATGATTTTAAAATTTAATTTGAGTTTCAAATATAAAGTAATGCTTGGAATAAACAAACTCTATTTAGCAGGAGTTAACTTAAACTCGTAAAACTCCATAATTTGGTTACAAAGTAGTTTTTTACAAGCATCGTCAACTTTTGCTTTTGCCGCATTTTCGTCTGCAGCGCTAATTTCTAAAGTAATGTGTTTGCCAATGCGAACGTTCTCTATCTCGCCAAGGTTAAGGTTTTTCATAGAGCCTGTAACAGCTTTGCCTTGTGGGTCAAGTAATGCACGAAGAGGCATTACATCAATATCTGCAATAAATTTTGCCATTGTGTGTGTGTTGATTTAGGTTAACAAAAGTAGGATTAAACTTTCTTTTTGAAAAATATGTTATTCACAATACTTAACAAAATATAAAGAATAATAACCAGCGGAATACCCACGAATTGGAATACCGCAAGCGTAACAATTGCAAGCCCTATTAAGATAAAACGCATCTTATTATCGGCCCAGCTAAAGTTCTTGAATTTAAGCGCTAGTAAGGGGATTGGGGCTACTAACAACAAGCTCATGATCAAAGACACAAAACATAAGACATAAGGACTTTCGGTAAACGGCATATCTGTAGCAACGCCATTCAAATGATAAATTACAGGAATAGAACAAATAAACATAGCATTGGCAGGTGTTGGAACTCCTATGAATGAATCTGACTGACGCGTATCATTATTAAATTTAGCTAAACGAACTGCAGAAAAAATCGGAATGATAAAGGCAAAATAAGTCAATTTGGTAAGATTATCAGAGATCCAACTTCTATCAGAATAAGTTCCTTCATCGTAAGCTACAGCAAGAAAAATCAGCTTAAACATTACAATTCCCGGCACAACACCAAAAGTTACCATATCGGCTAAACTATCAAGATCTTTACCAATTGGAGAGCTTACTTTTAATAAACGCGCTGTAAAACCATCAAAGAAATCCAATACTAATGCTATCCCCACTAAATAAGCTGCCCAAACTAAATTGCCTTCAAAGGCTTTTACAATGGCTAAACAACCGCACAATAAATTACCGCAGGTAATGGCATTGGGGATATGTTTTTTGATATTCAATTTATCGGTTTATTTTTTTGCCGCAGATTTCGCAGATTCACACAGGTATTTTTTTAATAAAATCTGTGAGATCAGTGCAATCTGTGGCTTAGATTAGTTTTTCGCTTAGTTGCTCCCACTTCTCCATCTCTTTCTCTAAGTTAGTTTTTAATTGATTGTAATTATCAAAAAACGTTTTATCGTTCACTAATTTATCGTATTGAGAGGCGTCGCTTAATTTAGCATCGCACTCTTTTATCTTTACTTCTAAATTAGCAATATTTTCTTCTGCCTTTTTTATCTGGCTACGAATTTGTTTTTGCTCTGTTTCTTTTTGAACATCAACTGTATTTGTTATAACAACAGGTTTTTTCTCTTCCTTAATTTCCTGTGGTCTTCCGGTTTTGTCCAGGTCAAGCTGATTCAAACGCTCTACTTTACGTATTTGCATGAACTCTTCAATGTCACATAAATATTCTTTTACTTTACCATCACGGAATTCAAACAATCGATCGCAAATACCTTTCATAAAATCCCTGTCGTGACTTACCATAACAACAGTTCCTTCATAATCAATTAAGGCGCGTTTTAAAATATCTTTCGAACGAATGTCTAAGTGATTCGTTGGCTCATCCATTAACAATAAATTGTATGGCTCTAATAATAATTTACATAAAGCTAAACGTCCACGTTCTCCCCCGCTTAACACCTGTACTTTTTTATCAATGTCTTCTCCTCTAAATAAGAACGAACC
>JBDSFC010000119.1:0-3491 GCA_039919745.1 Bacteroidia bacterium
TTATGATAGCCGTGATTATATTTTCTATCCTTCGCGTGGTATGTATGGCGAATTGGTTGTTTATAGGGATGATAAAATTACCGGTAGTTCATTCAATTATACACGGGTTGCTTTAGATGTGGCAAAATATTTTAGTTATAAGGAAAATATTTTAGCCTTAAATGTGTATTCTATTTTTTCAGATTCTGATCTTCCTTTTTTTCAGATGGGAAACTTAGGAGGGATGAAAAAAATGCGGGGATTTTATGAGGGAAGATATCGCGATAATAATTTATTGGTTTTTCAGGCAGAGTACAGGCGACACATTTTCTGGCTGCTTGGATTTACCCTTTTTGCTGATGCCGGGCAGGTAGCAAAGCGTTATGATGCTTTTAATGACAAGAATTGGCGCTATACTTATGGGGCCGGCTTAAGGCTTACTCTTGACAAGGCCCAAAAGCTTAATCTTAGGATTGACGCGGCTGTTGGCGATAATAAAATACTGCCATATTTTACCATTGGTGAAGCTTTTTAATTACGCGATTTTATGCTTTTGTTGTAAAATGGCTTGCTGCGTTAATAATAATCTCTTTTATTAGTTGGGTTTATCATTAAATTTACAAAGTGGTAACTAAGTTTAATGTAAGGGTATATGGTATTTTAATTCAAAACAATTCTGTTTTGGTGTCTGACGAATACATTAAAGGCAATAAGATCACAAAATTTCCGGGCGGTGGACTAGAATTTGGAGAAGGCACAAAAGATTGCGTGATAAGGGAATTTAAAGAAGAGTTAGATCTTGATGTAGAAGTTACGGAGCATTTTTATACAACCGATTTTTTTGTAGCTTCAGCATTTCATACAAAAAGCCAGGTAATAAGTATTTACTACCAGGTGAAAGCAAAAAGTAAACTTAATTTTAAGGTTAGCCTCACAGCTCACAATTATGATAAAAAAGAAGGCGCACAGTCTTTACGCTGGATAGATCTTAAACAATTAAAAGAAGCAGACCTTACTTTGATCATTGATAAAAGAGTAGGAGAGATGCTGATGAAAAAGTTTGGGTAGAAACACAATTCCTCTTTCTCTTCAAAAAAATTAACTAAATAGGCACACAGGATTTACTAAAAAACTACAGTTATTTACATAGTTTGATTCGCCAAGGCGAATCAATGACCTATGATCTTCTATGCTTTAAAATTTTGTGTTTGACCAAAACTATGTTTCTATGCGGTTTAAATTTTGTGGCGCTATTTATCTATCACTTCAAATTTACATTGTACACTTTCTCCTTTATCATCTGTTAACTCTAATACGTGCATCCCTTTATCTGGGAGTATAGAAAGCTGATGGAATTTTTGAGTGCTACCAATATAGACACCATCTAAATGCCAAAAAATGGTGACTGAATTGTTTTTATGCGTGGCTTTAAAAATACATTTACTTCGCGCCCCACTTTGATCAACTGGTACGTAAATTTTAAAACCTTCTCTTGGATAAATAATATCCATTTGATGAATAGTCATATCATTTATGCATCCGGGTAAATAATTTGGTAATGGTTTGTAAAATAAACTGTGTTGTTTGAAAAAATATTCCTGAGTTGGCGAAACCACAAACCAGGGTACGTGCTTCATTTTATCAACCTGGTAACAATTGCTGTTAACACGGTACTGCTCTGTTTCATCTAAATGTATGAGTTTATGGTATGGACATTGTTTTGTTTTGTTACAGCCTTTTTGGTAATATTTAATTTCAATATCTTTACAAACTTCTGAAGCCTTAAAACCACTTTGTTTACAAACATTTATTTTTTCTACATCGCTGGTTGGTTTATTAAAAAATGTTTTGTTTGATAATACATTAAAAATGGAAAAGAGCAGGGGTGCAGCAGCGGCTGTTCCTGTCAATTCAGGTCTTCCTTCACCATCGGCATTACCTACCCAAACCGCCACTGTATATTTTGAATTTAAACCAACAGCCCACGCATCCCTGAAACCAAAGCTGGTACCGGTTTTCCAGGCAATACGGTTCTTTGATAAAAATTGCATCCAACCAACATAATCCTGCGGACGTAATAATTCTGTCATTGCATTAAATGTATACCATATACTGGAAGCGCTTAACAGGTCAGAGTTTTGAGTAGCTATTTTGTTTTTGATCTCATCAGTTCTTAAATAATTTGAAGGCCGATAACTATCGCCACTATATTTATTTCTTGTGTTTGAATAATTGATCAACGCCCGGCCCATAGATGAATAAGCAGATGCAATGTCCCATAATGTAGCTTCACCACCACCAAGTATTAACGATAAGCCATAATGTGTTGTTGGTTTTGTAAATGTTTTAAATCCCAATTGTTTTAAACGGGTATGGAATTTTGCTGTGCCATAATCCTGTAACATTTTTACTGCGGGTACATTTAAAGAACGTGCAATGGCTTTATTAGCAGGAACCAGGCCATCGTAGGTTAAATTAAAATTCTTTGGCCCATAAGAACCAATTTGTGTTGGCACATCTTCCAGTAAACTTGCCGGTAGTATTTTATTTTCGCTAAGCATAAATGCATATAAGAATGGTTTTAAAATACTGCCGGTGCTTCGTGGCGAATTAACAATATCTACATAATTCTGATGTTCGTTCTTTGAGGAAGAACTATTACCAATATAAGCCAACACCTTACCTGTTTCAGTTTCACAAACAATGGTGCATGCATTATTTATTTGGTTGGATGATAAATCAAATACTCTTTTATTTAATAATTCGTTTACCTGCATTTGCAGATCTTTATTAATGGTTGAATAAATTATTTTCGAACCTCCTTGTTCTGTAATACTTCTATTAAGGAGGTGTGGCGCCAATTGTGGAATAGGGTAGGGTTTTTGAGGTAAAGATTCCTGGATAGATAATTGATAAGTAGACTGATCGATAATATTTTTTTCGGAAAGTTTTTTTAAAAGGCGGTTACGTTTTTTTAATAAGGCATCGTGGTTCTTTCCGGGATAAATTAGCGAAGGCGAGTTGGGAAGCACCGCTAATAAAGCGCTTTCGGCCCAGCTTAATTTTTCCGGACTTCTACCATAATACCGCCATGATGCGGCAGATAACCCAACAACATTGCTTCCAAATGGCGCATTACTGCAATAAATATTAAGGATAGAAGACTTTTTATACGAAAGTTCAATGCGCATGGCCAACAATAATTCAATTATTTTTTGATAATAATTTCTGCTACGGTTATGGCGCATCATGCGGGCTATTTGCATGGTAATGGTACTACCGCCGCTTTTTATTTTACCCGAACTAAAATTTCGTTTTATTGATTTTGCAATAGAAAAAGGATTGAAGCCCGGGTGGTAATTAAAATACTCGTCTTCAAAAACGGTAATACACTGTTTAAATTTTTGAGGCACACTGTCACTTTGTGGAAATCGCCATTGGCCATCATCCGCTATTTGCGCGGCTAACAGTTCATTATTTTCATCCAGTAGCACTGTACTGCATGAATTAGA
>JBDSFC010000139.1:0-3001 GCA_039919745.1 Bacteroidia bacterium
AGTTTACCGCTTAATAAAACCATAAACAAGGCTAATATAGAAATAGCAACATAAGAACCAATTGTTCCTTTCCTGTTTCCACCTAAAGGTATGTACAAATATTCCTGCAACCAGGTTGATAATGAAATGTGCCAGCGTTTCCAGAACTCACTTGTGCTGGTAGCTTTGTAAGGCGAATTAAAATTTGTTTTTAAGCGGTATCCTAAGATCAGGGCTAAACCAATTGCCATATCGGTGTAACCGCTAAAATCCATATAGATCTGCAGGGAGTATCCAAAAATTCCAAAGATCATCTCAATACCACTGTAATAGGTTGGGCTATCAAAGATCCTGTCAATAAAATTTACAGCTAAATAATCCGCAACAATTTTTTTACAAAAACCATTCGTGATCCAGAAGGCAGCCATTCCAAATTCAAACTTGGTTAATTTGTAGGGTTGGTAGATCTGGTGAACAAACTCGTGCGCCTTTACAATAGGCCCTGCTACAAGGTGTGGGAAGAAACAAACAAAGAATCCATAATCAAAAACACTTTCAACGGGTTTTATTTTATTACGGTAAAGATCGATGGTGTAGGAAAGGGATTGAAAGGTGAAGAATGAAACACCAACGGGCAGCAATAATTTATCTACACTAAATTTTGTTGAGAAGAATGTATTTGAGAATTGCGCAAAATGATTAAAGAAGGGAACATGACTTTCTGTGATCGTATTAAAGCTCTCAGTAAAAAAGTAAGCGTATTTAAAATAACACAGTAAGGTTAAATTTAAAATAACACTTACGGTTAAAAACAGTTTCCGTTTTGTTTCATTGGTTGATTTACTTATTTGTGCGCCCCAAAAGTAATCGCTACAAATGGTAAATAAGAGTAAAATAACAAATACGCCGCTTGTTTTAAAGTAAAAAAACAAACTCACTGCTAATAAATAAATAGTGCGCGCTTTATTTACTTTGTAAACGAGAGAATAAATTAAAAGAACAATGGAAAAAAAAGCCCAAAAGAATAATTGAGTAAAAAGCAAAGGTTTATCCTGCGAATAAGCAATTATATTATTTAAGAAATCGATCAGTTAATTTTTTTTTGATTGTTTGAATAAGATTTATAAAACGCTTCGTACATTAAATTGCCAAGCATGATATATCCTTTTGGAGAAAAATGAACCCTGTCTCTGCCTGCAAGGCCAACCTTTTGCCACTTCATCATGGATTTGTAACCACCCATTAATGAGAAAAGGTCCCAAACGGCAACGTTGGTATGTTTTTCCATTAATTCAAACATGGCATCGCGGGCAACAACGGTTCGCTTATTGGATGTTTTTCTTTTAATAAAATTATCGGTAGTAGTAGTTAAAATAATGGCGGCATGTGGATTTGCTTTTTGGATCACCATTATCAGACTATCATAATTTTCAATGTATTCTTCTTTTTCAAAATCTTTTGATTGCGTATCATTAACACCTAAAGATAAAATAACCAGGTCGGCCTTTAAACTTGTAAACTGAGATGTCAGATCCGTACATTTTAAAAAGGAGCCGCTTGCCGCTCCATTTGCGCCGAGCCCGGCAAAATAAAAACCGGATTGCAGATCATTATCAAGGCTAAAACCAAATAAAATAAAATCGCCATGTAAAGTATCTTTCCTTACCAATTTAAAATTGACAGAATCAACAGGCAATTCAAAATTAAAAAGTGTGTAACCAAATTCTTTAAAATCGGTTCGTATAGGATTAAAATTATGAAGGCTGTCCATTTTAAATTCAAAGTCTTCATTAAAGTTATGATATACTTTAATGGAACTAAAACTTGTGCAAATTGCTTTTTTTGTAAGTGCAACACCAAAATTGGTAACGCTATCATGTGTTGATATGCTTAAAGCACTCATACCTAGCGGCACAAAATAATCTTTACCTATTGCACGAAATCTTTTCCAGTTACCATTTGAAAATGTAGTTGCAAATGATTGCCCGTTTGTTTTAGCTATTTTATACGGGAACACAAAATAACCGCCACCGGTAGTTTTAAATTCGTTTTGCAAATTATTTACAAAGGTGCTGCTCCATGTTCCGGCCTGCACATGCGAACCGCCAATATGCGCCACTCCTACCCTGCTTATTTTTTTTAATCTCAGGTCATCGAGTTTTTTATACAATTTTAAAAAGTTGGTGCTGTCTTTATGAAAATACAAATGGTTGTATTCCATTTTCATAAATGTATAAGTAGGAGCTGCTTGTTGCGAAAAAATACACAATGACAATGCAATAAAAACAAAAAGTAATTTAGACCTGAGACTATATATAAAATTAATTCTTATCACTTTTTGTTTTTTAAATAGGCGTTATAATCATTTATTAAGGCAGAGTACAGCAATGTGGCTATTTTGCGGGCTCCCTGCGGACTAAAATGTATGTAATCTGTAGCCGCTAATTTTTGATCTACCCAAACCGGCATAGAGTTTTTTCCACCCATACAATCATACATATCAAAAAAAGCACAACCACTTTCCAATACTACTTTTTTAATTTCGTTGCGGGTTGATTCTAAAAAAGGATAGGTCACATATTCTGTTCCGCTTTTAATGCTCATATCTGCTGGGCCAATAAATAAGATGCTGGCATTAGGCGCTGCCCTTTTTACTGTAGCAATTTGCGAACGTAAATAACCCGCGTAATTAGCCGCGTTTTTTTCATCTTTAATAGATGGTGTAGCATTGCCTCCAAATTGCAGGATGATCAGTTTTACATTTAAATAATCGTAAAATTGTTTTAACTGTCCGCTGTTTATTTGATGGAAAAATGTTCCGCTGCTTCCGCGTAACGCAATGTTATCAACCAATACACCGGTTTCGCTTTCTAAAGAAATAGCATAAAAATCAGGACTGTCTTTACCACTAAACTTTAATTGATGTGTGTTAGAACCATTACCAACATTGTATTCTTTTATTCTGAACGATCCACCTTGTTCCAAACTATCGGCGCCAATTAAAGCAGGCCCGTCATAAAAC
>JBDSFC010000161.1:0-3536 GCA_039919745.1 Bacteroidia bacterium
TCCAAGTCCAGCGGCCACAGCCAGCCTGGCTTATGGTAACGAGATTGCATTAATGGCTACTGAGTATTTTAACTTGAAATAACATTCGTAAACTAAATAAATTTTTATATTTATATATTAAATTTTATGAGAAACAATAACTTAAGAGGAACAGGCGTAGCAATTGTTACTCCATTTACAAAAAAAGGAAATGTAGATACAGCTGCATTAACACAAATTGTAAAGCATTTACATGCCGGCAAGGTTGAATACATTGTTGTTTTAGGCACAACCGGAGAAACTGCTACCCTTACTAACGAAGAAAAAAAATTAATAATTGATACTGTTATTAAAGCCAATGCAAAAAAATTGCCTTTAGTTTTAGGTATTGGTGGAAATAATACTGCTGAAGTAATTGAAACTATCAAAAAAACAGATCTTAAACCTTTTGAAGCTATACTTTCTGTTGCACCCTATTACAACAAACCAAATCAGGAAGGTTATTACCAGCATTATAAAGCGGTAGCACAATCCACTAAAAAAGATATTATTTTATATAACGTTCCTGGTAGAACAGGAAGTAACGTTACCTGGGAAACACAATTACGCATTGCAAAAGATTTTAAAAATATTGTTGCCACAAAAGAAGCTAGCGGAAGCATTGAACAAATTATGAAAGTGATCAAAAATCGCCCTAAAGATTTTTTAGTGATCAGCGGTGATGATAACTTAACCCTACCTGTAATTGCTGCCGGTGGTGATGGTGTTATTTCTGTGGTTGCCAATGCATTTCCAAAAGATTATAGCGAAATGGTGCGTTTAAGTTTAAAACATAAATTTGATGCGGCACAAAAACTACATTACGGTTTACTGGATATTACCGATCAGTTATTTGCAGATGGCAATCCCGGTGGAATAAAATACGCGTTGAACTTATTAAATAAATGCGAAACTTATGTGCGTTTACCTTTGTGTGAACCAAACGATAAAGTAAAACAGGCCTTAAAACAATTAGTAAAAAATTACAAATGAGTAAGGTAAAGATTTTAGATACACTTCAAATAGATCAAAAATTAAGTCGGTTGGCTTATGAAGTTTATGAAAATAATTTTTCTGAAAAAGAATTATTGATTGTTGGCATCGAAGGCAATGGTTATAAAGTAGCTAATCATATTGCGGAAAAATTAAAAAAAATATCACCATTAAAAATAACCCTTGGAAAAATAACTGTAAACAAAGAAAAACCCTGGGAAGGTGAACCTATTACGGATTTTGAAGAAAAGGCATTTGTAAACAAAACTATTATTTTAGTAGATGATGTATTGAACAGCGGTAAAACATTAATGTATGCCGTTAAATTATTTTTAGATAAGCCTGTAAAAAAAATAAATACAGTTATCCTGGTAGATAGAAGCCATACGCGTTTTCCCGTAAAGGCAGATTTTGTAGGATTAACATTAAGCACAACTTTGCAGGAACATATTGAAGCAGATTTTTCAAAAAAAGGCAAGGAAACCGTTTATTTAATTTAAATAATTGTCCGATCAATCAAAAATATCGCAGCAAAAACACATTCAGGATCTAAAACTGAATGCGTTGCTTGAAGTTACCAAAGCGATCAATAATAATTATTCGACAGGGCAATTGCTGGATCTATTCCAGGAAATTTTAGAGAACCGTTTAGGGGTTGGAAAACTTGTTCTGTTTAGTTATGACGGCGAAGAATGGAAGTGTTTACTTAAATACGGTATTCCAAATGGCATTGGCCCTATTCAGTTTGAAGATGTATTACTTTCGATCAGCGAAATTGAAACTATCAACTTTAGTAAAGGCGAATTAAGTAAACAATTCGAAATTGTTATCCCTGTGTTTCACAAAAAAACACCTTTGGCTTATGTTCTGTTAAGCGATGTAAATGAAGAGAAACTTGAGTTAAGCGCTGCTATCAAGCATTTACCATTTGTTCAGACGCTAACAAATATTATTATTGTTGCCATTGAAAATAAAAAATTATTTAAAGAGAACATTCAACAAGCGCAGATAAAAAAAGAGTTAGAACTTGCGCAAAGCATGCAGCAAATGCTCTTTCCAAAAGATCTTCCAAACTCTGATGGCTTGTTGGTTGCTGCAAGGTATTTACCACATCAACAGGTTGGTGGTGATTATTATGATTTTATAAAATTAAACAACCACGAATTTGTTTTTTGTGTTGCTGATGTAAGCGGTAAAGGAGTTGCAGCTGCTTTATTGATGAGTAATATCCAGGCAACACTTCAAAGTTTGATCACGTTTACACACAACTTAAAAGATATTGTTATTGAGTTAAACAAACGTGTTATTACAAACGCCAAGAATGAAAAATTTGTTTCTATCTTTTTAGCGAAATTAAATACCAAAAGCCAACAGCTTACTTATATCAATGCAGGGCACAACCCTCCTATTCTTTTTCATGAAAATAAATTTATGGAATTAAGTAATGGATGTCCGTTATTGGGTATTGCAGAAATTTTGCCTTTTATTAATGTAGAGATCTTTAATTATACTTCTGAATTTACATTATTGTGTTATACCGATGGGTTAACAGATACTATCAACACAGAGAATGAAACCATTAGTGTTGCTTCTATAGAAGACCTGATAGCAAAAAACAACAAAGCCACTCCTGACTTTTTAAATAAAACTATTTTGTTTTATGCAGAAGAGTTTAAAGGGGAAAATGAATTTCCGGATGATATTGCTTTACTTACTTTAAAAGTAAACGACCTGCATTTTTAAAAATTACTTTATCTCAATAATTTTCTCGGTTTTTTTCCCTTCTTCTAATTTAATTAACGTGCTGGCGGTTGAAGTACCAACAGCTGCGTTAACATCAAAAATGGCGGGTAACTGAAATACAAAAGACACTTTTCCATCTTTATCGGTAACTCCATTTGCTTTAACATCAGCCATTCTCTTTGGATTGCCAACATTTGCAAATAACTTCACTTCAGCACCGCTAACAGGCTTACCATTTGCATCCTGGCAAGTAATATCTGCCTGGCAATCTGTTTTTTTACGACAGTTTGTAAATATTAAAGCTGTAAGGGCAATAACTAAACCAGTTGCTAAATAATTTTTCATGACAATTGTTTTAAGGAGTTATAATCAAATATAGTAAAAAAAAGAATTGTTTTAAAGAGCTTTTACAACTTTTTCTTTTTTCTGGTAATAAAGATCAACGCATACTAATGCTGCAAGGAAAGACCAAAATGGTAAGGAAAGTTTATCTGTATCTAAAAAGTTATTTAAGAAACCGTGTACAAAATAAGTCATTAAACCCAGGAATAATCCTATCACCAGGATTTTCACTTCCGGCTCAGCAACAGAATATACTAACCGATATCCTAAAGAAGTACAATAGATCAATAAAGCAACTACAATAAGTAAACCTAAAACGCCTTGTTCAGATAGTGGCCCTAAATATTCGCTATGAGCATTACCATTAGTTCCGAAATTGGTACTAATAATTGTCCTCTCACTACTTAATTGATATGGCGCGTATTTGAACATATAAGTTC
>JBDSFC010000164.1:0-3039 GCA_039919745.1 Bacteroidia bacterium
CAACTTATATCTGGAACCCGGGTAATTTTGCCGGGAATAATCTTCCAACCACATTAGCATCAAGTACTATTTTTACTGTAAGTGGGACTACAAACGGTTGTACAAATACTGCAACAGTATCTGTATCGGTTTCATTATGTACTGGTATTACTAAAAATGGTAATTCAACAACATTTAAAGTTTATCCAAACCCAACACAAGGCTTTGTTACTTTAAGTTTTGAAGAAGATTTTACAGGACAGGTGAATATATTTAATACTCTTGGCCAACTATTGATCACCCAAAAACTGAATGGTTCAGAAAAAATTGAAATGAATTTAACTTCATACCCAAAAGGTATTTATTTAATTAAATTAATTCCGAACGAAGGAAAAATAAATGTTATAAGAATAGTAAGAGACTAGATTAAATACTGTTTTAAATAAAAAAAGAGCAATATGGATATTGCTCTTTTTTTATTCCTTCAAAATTTTATTAGTTCATCGTCATGTCGTACCTGTCCAATCCCTCACCATATGCATCCTTCGTGATCTTTGTAACACTAAAATCCTGCTTTTCAAAAAATTTAAATGTATGCTGCGAAGTATCCAACATAATAGAAAATTTAGGATAAGATTGTTTGATCTCCTCGATCCTGTATATTAATAATTTTTTACCAATTCCTCTTTTATGAGATCCATTCTCAACCATACCCCAAGTCATACTTGCTGTATTTGAATCTGCGGGAATATAAAAACCACCACAAGCAATCACCTTGGAATTTTGTTCTACAACATAAAAATGCTCGACCTGATTACTTTTATAAGCGATCTTACCTTTATCTTTTGCATTCAGCCAATTCTCAAAAAGAAAAAACTCATCCGGTGCAAAATATAAGGACTCGTTACTGGCAAAGATCTTTATGCACGCTTCCCTATCTGAAGGTTTATATTCCCTTATCAACATAATTTCACTATCTAAAACCAATATTTTTACACGTGTATTCACTACAAAATACTTATTTTATTTTAATAATTCATTTATTTTCAGATTTACTCTTAGTAACCTTATTATTCCAATATATTTTGATCTTTTCAAGATCTTTCTGTTCTATATATTTTATATAAGTTCCATCTTCTTTTTTTATTTCACTTATCAATAACCCTTCTCCTTTTTCTTCACCAAGATAATATTTAAAAACATCGCCATTATTGGTAACTACAGTTTTTGGCCCTGCAAAAGAAACATGTGCAAACCAAATATGACACAATATCAAGTGGGCCATAATAACCTTTGAAGAATCATCTAAAGCAACAATAAGTTTTTCTGTTGCCTTTTTTCCGATCCTTATAAGTTTGTGAGCAGGGCTACTTTTCATGCTAAAACCCGGTTCTTTTTGATGAAGAATACTAAACTGGCTATTATCTGTTTTTTTAATATTAGCATCTATTTTTGCGGACTGGGCAAAATAACCCAGGTTAAATACAATTAATAATATGAATAACACTAGCCGCATTAATTTTATTTAGTCGCTTCAATATTTTCAAATAATTTGGTATGCTGTTTTTTAAAGATCCTTTCCATTAAAAAATTTACAGGTAAAAAAGATCTAAACATTACTACTTCTGTAATTTTCGTTTTTCCATCTTTCTTTTCAAGATCAAAGTGCATGTTTATGTGTATTACTTTTTTTACAATAGCACTCATTATAACTCGGTTATTTTTTTCATCCAATTCTATTTTAGCAGGATATGTAAAAGAAACCGGAATAAATAAAAATTCAAGTCTCTCAAAGATCAAGTATTCATTTTTCCCTTTATTTTCGAATTTATAAATGACAGGATGAACCTCAACAAATTTTTCCATGTCTGTGAGATAATCTTTCACGATTTCCGGAGATTTATTTATATGAAAAGTTAACATCATGTTCCAATACTATCCTTTTTCTAATTGATAATCCACTAATTTTTTTAGAGATGCGTCCATAGTTGTTTTTCCTTCTAAATACTCATTCCAATATAACTTGCAGCCTTCTACAGAGATCTTAAAATCTGGAAATTTGTCTTCAAATTTCATTTGAACATAATAGGGTTCAAATTTTTTCCATTGCAGTTTATATTGCTTTTCTAAAACATAACCGGTAGTATAAAACAAAACATTATGCCAAAGGTTCATTCCTTTTTTTACGGGTTTGTCTTTTGCTAAAAGAAAGATCTTTTCGCTTAATTTATCTACCAAAAAATGTGATGCTTCATGAAAAACCACTTCTGCGGCCAGATCGCCCTGGTTACCTTTATTAACCGATGAATAGATAATATGTTCAAACCCATTTTTGAAACTATAAGCACCCGCAAAAGTAGCGTAACAGGTAAGGTCTATCCTTATTTTTTCGCCGGGCAATTTTGTTTGATAGATCTTTTCAAGTTCAGGCAAAACGTTTATTTCCATTTTAGTGATCTGATCTTTATACGTATTTAACCAGGCTCTGTTTGAAGAATCAATGCCTGTCCAATATAATTTTGTAAAATAAGGTTGGAATTTTTTTAAGGCTTCAAGCGTTTCAGACTGCCATTTTAATTTCAACTTGATTTTTGTTTTTCCTTCATCACTTAAATAGTCCGAAAATTCACTCATTGTATTATCAAATAAAAGGTCTTTGCTAACCAATGAATCGCGGTAATAAATCATGATCGTGTTTAGTTCAAGAATTTCTTTTGGATTGAGCATTGCATATTTATCTTTGAACGAATAATAGGCTAAAGAATCATCCGGTTTTTTTGTGAACTTACATCCCAGTGCGCGGTTATATAAATACAAATGAGCATTCAATTGTTTACTGCTCTGAAAATAAAAATATTTACTTTCCAATAATATGGGCTTTCTTGAAAAGCTACTCGTGCTGATCATCAGTAAACAAATGGCTAACGCACTAAAACATATTTTCATGGTTTTAATTTTTAAATAAATACTAAAACTTAACGTTATTAAAAACCCCTTTCATATATAATGAAAGGGGTTTAATTTTTATTGACTAATAATCAAGGTTACCGTACTCTAATT
>JBDSFC010000168.1:0-3329 GCA_039919745.1 Bacteroidia bacterium
CAAGCCGAGAAGGCCCTGGTGTCAGCCAAATTAGATATTAAAGTAGCAAAGGCAAATTTTTATCCTACTTTAAATATTTCTGCCGGCGTAGGTTACAATGCATTTAATCCAAAATTTTTCATAACAGCGCCTGAATCAATTGTATTTTGGTTAGCAGGAAATTTGATGGCACCTATCGTTAACAGGAATGCTATAAAAGCAACCTATTATTCTGCTACTTCAAAACAAGTACAGGTTGCTTACAATTATGAACGCGTTATTTTAAATGCATATATTGAAGTTGCTAATCAGCTTTCAAATATTAGTAATTTGAAAAAAAGTTATGACCTGAAAGCAAAACAAGTGCAGGCACTTACCTCATCCATTGATATTTCTACAAGCCTTTTTAAATCTGCGAGGGCAGATTATATGGAGGTGTTATTAACTCAACGTGACGCATTGGAGTCAAGGTTTGAATTGGTAGAAACCAAAATGCAGCAAATGAATGCAAGGGTTAATATTTACCGCGCTTTAGGTGGTGGATGGAATTAATTTTTGTTAATATTAACTACTAGGATCACTTAACAAAAAATTAGTGTGTGCTTTGTGAAAAAAACTTTGTGCTCTTTGTGGTTAAACTACTTCTTAAAGCTTTTTCTTAATGCCAGCATTTTAATTGCTGTAACAGCGGCTTCATCCCCTTTGTTACCGTGCTTTCCTCCTGCTCTTGCAATTGCCTGTTTTTGGTCGTTTGGCGTTAGTACACCGAAAATAAACGGCAGGTTAAATTTTATATTAAGATCGGTTATTCCTTTTGCAACAGCGTCGCAAATAAAATCAAAATGACGGGTCTCGCCTTGTATTACGCAACCTAAACAAATAACTGCATTTACATCTGTAAACTCAGCCATATATTGCGCTCCTAATGTTAATTCAAAACTTCCAGGCACAGCTCTTACAATAATATTTTCTTTTTTAGCGCCGTTTGCCAATAAAGTTTTTATTGCGCCTTCTTTTAATGCGTTAGTAATTTCGTGATTCCACTCAGAGTACACAATGCCAAATTTAAATGATTTAGCATTCGGTATTGGACTTCCTTCAGCACTCGATAAGTTTTTATTTTTACTACTCATATTTCTAAAATAAAAAAGTCTGCTTTAGGGCAGACTTTTTATAAAACATTTTTATTAATTATAAATTACCTAAAGCTTTTACTTTGGCAATGTCTCTTTCAATTTCTTTGCCTTCATTGCTCTTACTATATTCTTTTTGAATACGTTCGTAAAGCGCTAATGCTTCCGAAAAATTAGATTTTTGCTCGTAAGCAAAACCTGCTTTTTTAAGATAAAAAGGTGTTGTAAAACTGTTATCACTTTTTTCAGCGGCTTTTAAATAAAATTTAATCGCTTCATCTGCATGGTTAAGTTCCATATGACAATCGCCAATAGCACCAACAGCAATAGGCGCGATCATTTCATCATCACCACTGTATTTTTGCAAAAACTCAATTGCTTGTTCAAATTTACCGGTACGTAAATAACAAATGCCTGCGCAATAGTTAGCAAGGCTTCCTGTTTTTGTCATGCTGTACTCATCAGCAATGGCTTCAAAACCCATAATAGTTTTTTGACCATCCGGTGACATTACAGTAACTCCACCTTTTAAAGCGATATTAAAACTATCAGCTTCAAAATAATTTTGAGCCCAGAAGATCTCGTTAGAAGCTTCGTTTTCTTTTTCAGGCAAATAATATAATTTAAAAAAGCAGATAGCGCCTATGATCAATAATAATCCACCACCAACGTAGTTGATCATTTTTTTATTCGTTTCATAAAATAGTTGAATACCTTCTAAACTAGGATCAATTGCTTTGGGTGTTTCCTCTACCGTCTCCTCGGTTGTTTCGTTTACCTCGGTATTGTCTACGGTTGTTTCGTCTTTTAAATCAGCCATTTATAAGTAAAAATTAGTCTGCAAAAATAGCTTTTTTTCTGTTAAAATCTAATTTATACTTCAAAAAACCACCCAAAAAAGGCGTATTTTTGCTAAAATCAATGTATTTAAAGCAACTTTC
The DNA here is from genome assembly GCA_039919745.1 of Bacteroidia bacterium. GTDB lineage: Bacteria > Bacteroidota > Bacteroidia > B-17B0 > Aurantibacillaceae > Aurantibacillus. Next base: position 2,054 of record JBDSFC010000168.1, read on the forward strand.
CATAATTAACTTCAAAAATTACGCTGAATTCGAGGGACAATTCTCTGAAAAGATCAATTGTTTTGTAGGAAATAATGGTATGGGAAAGACCAATTTATTGGATGCTATTCATTACCTCTCTTTCTGCAAAAGTTTCTTTAATTCGGTTGACAGCCAGAACATTAAACACAACGAAGGTTTTTTTGTTGTACAAGGAAATTTCGAAAAATCAGGCGAACAATCAGAAGTTTACTGCGGTTTAAAACGCAATCAGAAAAAGATCTTTAAAAAAAATAAAAAAGAGTACGATCGTCTAAGTGAACATATTGGACAGTTTCCTTTAGTTATGATCTCTCCTAGTGATTCAGAACTAATAAATGGAAGTAGTGATGTGCGTCGTAAATTTTTAGATGGAATTATTTCGCAATATGATAAGGTCTATCTGGATAAATTAATTTCTTACAATCATGTTTTAAAACAACGCAACGCTTTATTAAAACAGTTTTTTGAAAATAAATATTTTGATTCAGAAACGATCGATATCTGGGATGATCAATTAATTAATTATGGAAGAGCGATCCTGGAGATCCGTCAACAATTCTTAAAGCATTTTATTCCATTGTTCAACAGACATTACCAATTTATAAGTGAGAGTAAAGAGGAAGTTGCATTGCATTATGAAAATAGTTTAGGTGAAAAAGATTTTAAAACAGCCATCATAACGTCTCTTGCCCGTGATAGGGCCGTACATTATACAACTGTCGGGCCGCACAAAGATGATCTTGAATTTACATTGGATGGTTTTAGCTTAAAAAAATTCGCATCTCAAGGACAGCAAAAATCATATTTACTCGCATTAAAATTAGCGCAATTCGAATTTATTAAAGAGCAAAAAAATACCAAACCATTATTATTGTTGGATGATGTGTATGATAAATTAGATGAAGAGCGTTTTACAAAATTGCTTGAAATGGTAAGTAGTGAAGCCTTTGGTCAAGTGTTTATAACTGATACACATCCTGAACGAATTGAAGATCTATTAAATAAAAAACAAATTGAAAATAAAATTTTTATTGTCGGAGAAGGCTCTGCAAAATTGATAGGTGTTTAATCTATCCTTTTCATTTCTTGTATCTTCTCAGTATCGTTTTTTCCGGCGTTATACCATCTCGCAATATTGATCACTATCCCTAAAGAAGAAAAATTGTTTGCTTGTTTAATATCATGTGGCGAAGCATTTATTGTTAAGCCATACTGAAATTGTAGTTTTACAAATTTATACCCACCTCTCAGTGTC
>JBDSFC010000188.1:0-8255 GCA_039919745.1 Bacteroidia bacterium
TTATGAGCTTCTTTACAAAAGCCGTAACCGAAGCATTATATCATTTTCCGGCAGTTAATGCAATGATAGACGGCGAAGAAATTGTTTACAATAAATATTGTGATATTGGAATTGCAGTAAGCGCCCCAAAAGGTTTAATGGTTCCTGTTTTACGTAATGCAGAATTAATGAGCATTGCTGAAATTGAAAAAGGAATTAAAGATCTTGCTGTAAAAGCGCGCGATGGTAAATTAACTATTGAAGATATGACCGGTGGAACATTTACTATTACTAATGGTGGTGTTTTTGGAAGTATGATGAGTACACCAATTATCAATCCGCCTCAAAGTGCAATTTTAGGTATGCATAATGTGGTTGAGCGCCCGATGGCAATTAGCGGACAAGTAGTTATTCGCCCAATGATGTATGTAGCTTTAAGTTACGATCACAGAATTATTGATGGCAGAGAGAGCGTTGGCTTTTTAGTAAAAGTAAAAGAGATGTTAGAGAACCCAAGCCGTATTTTATTTGGCGGTAAATTGCCGGAAGAAGTTCTATTAGGTTTATAGATTTTTAATTATTTAATTTTTAAAACCCTTTTCATTTGAGAAGGGTTTTTTATTTGAACCCTTTAAATATTAATTTTTGTGATCTTAAATTTATCTATAGCAAAAATTTGTGGCTTATTAAGTCTTGGCTTTCTATTTTCATGTTCTTCGCCAATAACAGAAATTCCCGAACAGAAAGAAGATTTTTGTTCGCAGATCCATCGCAACGATAATTTAAGTCTTACTGCCGAGTTGCAACATTTAGATTCGCTTATGCAAAGCAAAACAGGTGTATTTGTTTTAGAAGACGGAGGAACATCTATGGTTACACGTGCCTGGTTGAGCGAGTATGCAGAAAAAACAATTGATGTGCAGTATTTCATTTTTAGTACGGATAATGTAGGATTAATTGCATGCGATTATTTAGTAAGGGCTGCAGACCGCGGCGTTAAGGTGCGGATACTGGTAGATGACATTATGGTAGAGGCAGGAGCGCACGAAATTTTAACAATGGATTCGCATAAGAATATTGAAATTAAAATTTATAACCCCGGAATTAATCTTGGTAAAAATATTTGTGAAAAAATAGGCAGGCTAAAAGTAGATTTTAAAGGCGCTAACCAACGCATGCACAATAAAACATTTACGGTGGATGGTAAAGTTGCTATTACCGGGGGAAGAAATATTGCTGATGAATATTTTGATTATGATCATGAATATAATTTCAGAGATAGAGATGTGTTTTTACTTGGTAAAACTGTGCGTGTTATTCAAAGCTCGTTCAACACTTTTTGGGAAAATGCATTAAGTGTGCCGGTAACAAACATTGTTGAAGAACCTGAAAATAAATTTGATGACAGTACCCGCTTTGATCGCTTGCACCAATATGCATGCAATCCGGATAATTTTTGGCCGCAAGTGCGCGAACGAATAAAAAATTTACCGAATGCCTTTAAAGCCATACAAACTTCAGGTGAATTGGTTTGGCTGGATAGTGTAGATTTTGTAAGCGACAAACCAGGAAAAAATAACGAGTGGCAAAAGTTGGATGCCGGCGGCCTTAGCACCGATGCATTAATTGCATTGGTAAAAAGTGCCAAAAAAAGTATCGATATACAATCACCTTATTTAATTACAACACAAATGGGTGAAGCGCTTTTTAGTGAAGCTATAAAACGTGGCGTAAAAATTCGCATCTTAACCAATAGTTTATTATCTACAGATAATTTAGATGCTTTTGGTGGCTATCAAAAATGTCGTAAGAACTTATTGGAAGCGGGAGTACAAATTTTCGAATTTCGTCCTGATGCAGCGATACGATATAAAATAATGACCGGTGCGCTTCAACAAAAATTAGATTACAAACCTGTTTTTGGTTTACACGCTAAATCAATGGTAGTTGATGGAAAAATTACAGTAATAGGGACTTTTAATCTCGATCCGCGAAGTGCAAATTTAAATTGCGAATGTGTAGCAATAATTCATTCCAAAAAAATTGCAGAAGGTGTCGCAAAAGGTATGGAAGAAGAATTTAAACCTGAGAATGCCTGGCAAACAACGCTGGAATGGAATCCTGATTCAAAAGCTGAAACAAATAAACAAAATAAAACTACTTTGCATAGGTTAATGCCAAAGGAAATTTTATAGACTAAAAAGCAAAAATGTGTTTCAAATATCCTGGCAATAATATAGACAGTTTACTTCTCAAACTGGTAATGTGAATAATCCAACAAAATGGTTTTTAAAAAATCTTCATCTCTTTGTTTTATTTCTGTAATACCATATTTATCTCTTATTTTTTTTGTCAGTAACGCAATATGTTGTGGTTGTTTTTGTGCAATTCCAAAATCCAATACTTCTTTAATAGTATTAACGTCTATATCGTTCATTAAAGATACCTGCTGATAAACTATTTTGTAATTTGGTTTTTGGCGGTGTAAAATTGTATCGTTAAGAGATACTTTTTTATTGATAAGAATTACCGTTGTGCCGGCAACCATATCACCAAAGCGTTGCGAATTTTTTGAAACGGCTACAGTAATTAATGCAACAATTGGCTTATCAATTAAACGAAACATGGAACGGATCAAATAAGAACCAAAATTAGGCTGAGTGCCATCCAGTTTGATAACTTTTATTTTCATGATTTTTTTACCAAAACTTTGCCCGTTCAAAAATGTTTCGCAAAGTAAGTTATATAAAAAAGCAGGTAATAAAAGTAAGATCAAAATTCCGATCATTATCTGGTTAAAATTCTCGCGACTTTCGTAATCGCCACTATACTCCTTTTTAGCGATGGCAAACGAAAATATCATTATTATAATAAATGCATAAGAATAAACAAACACAATATCAAGTAAGCCCGCCAGGATCCTCGGCCCAACCCCTGCTGCGGCATAGCTTAAACTTACATTTTGCGATGTATTTATTTTTATTTCGCTCATTAGTTACTATTGGCTATTTCTATTATAATATTTATATTTATATAGTTGCTAAGGTAAAAATTTCTGGCAATTTCTAAGATGAAGGAAATTACTTTTTTAAAACAAAATGCCACAAAGTGGGAGGAATATGAAAAAGTACTGGATGAAAAACAATCTGTTCATCCTGCAAAAATTACCGAAATGTTTATTGAGCTTACTGATGATCTTTCGTACGCTAACACCAATTATACCAAAACAAACACCAATGCATATGTAAACGGCATCGCTTCGCGCGTGCATCATTTGGTTTATAAAAATAAAAAAGAAAGCGGCAACCGTTTTGTTACATTTTATACCAAAGAAATGCCTTTGCTTTTTGGAAGGTATCATAAACAATTATTTTATTCATTTTTGGTTACATCTATAGCAACATTGGTTGGCGTTTTATCGCAAATTTATGATGATAGTTTTGTACGCTTGATCCTTGGTGATTATTATGTAGATTATACGATAGAGAATATCAAAAAAGGAGATCCTTTGGCTATTTATGGCGAAGGCAACCAGTTACTGATGTTTGTACAAATTACTATTAATAATATCCGTGTTTCTTTTGTAGCATTTATTTTTGGTTTGTGTACTGCTTTTGGCACCTCTTTTTTTCTTGCTTATAATGGTATTATGCTCGGTTGTTTTTTTACCATGTTCTACCAGCACAATGTTTTAGATAAAGCGTTAAAAGTAGTTTGGATCCATGGCACGCTCGAGATCTCAGCTATTGTTATTGCAGGCTGTGCAGGCTTTGTTTTGGGAAACAGTTTTATTTTTCCTGGCACCCATACACGCATGCGCGCCTTTATGCGTGGGGGTAAGGACGGTTTAAAAATTGTAATCGGCCTAGTACCGGTTTTTATTACTGCAGGATTTCTTGAAAGTTTTGTAACACGTTATACTGAAATGCACATTGCTTTAAGCCTTAGTATTATTGGCATTTCATTCGCTTTTATAATAGGCTACTTTATTATCTTACCAATTTATTTAAAGAAAAACCACCAACTATCTTATGAGTGATCAAAAAATTTACCTTAGAAAAGTACGCGACCTTGGCGGAATTTTTACCGCTGCCTTTGCGTTTATAAAACAAAATTTTAAACCTTTTTTTGGAAGCCTCTTATTTTTAGCAGGACCATTCATTATTGTCGGCTCTGCTATTTCAGCTTACATGATGGGCTCTTCGATGACATTAACCCGCATGATAAGAAATTTTGATTCATTTTATGGAAATTTAATTATCTCTTACTTTTTTTCCTCTTTGTTTATTTTTATAGGCATTACGATTTACAATGTCATCTTAAATAAAAATTTAATTGAAAATGAAAAACTTCAAAATAACGAGTCATTAACGATCAATCATTCTATCAGTGGGTTTTTTAGTGACTTCTGGCGAATACTTGGAAATTCACTATTGCTAATAATAATATTTTTTGTTGCTGTGCTAATTATAGCTTTGGCTTTTGCCGGGTTATTTGCCCTAGCGGGTGGGGGCAGTAGTGCAAATGGCGCAATTGTGCTGGTTGTTTTATTGGTGATCTTATTATTTATTGCGCTTTTACTTTTCGGACCTATCCTTTCTTTTATTCCTTTAGCGGCTTTATTTGTTTGTCAACGTGATAGGATCGGAATTTTTCCGGCGGTAAAAAAAGTAATGTATTATATGAAGGGTAATTTTTGGATGACCTGGGTTGTTAGTTTTGTAGCTATTATAAGTTATTCCATTATGGGTTTTATAGTACAAATACCTGTGCTGATCATTACATTGGTTACTACATTTTCAAGAGCACGCTCTACGATAGGTTATGGAGAGCAGGATGAATCAACACCTTTACTTTTGGTTTCAGTAATTATTATAAGTTCATTATTGTCGTATGCCGTACTTTCTGTTTATTATTTAATGAGCATATATCAATATACAAGTTTGGAAGAGAAAAAAGAAGGAAGTTCTATCATTGAAAAAATCAATAACATCCAATAATTTATTTTGCACTTAAGAAAATATATTTTATCCTGTTTACTTTTTTTATTTTTTGTTAAGCTTTCGGCGGATACAATAGCAACTAATATAGTAGTTGATATCTCAGAAAAAGCTCAATTGCAGATCGATTCCTCTAAGATAGAAATTATAACGCCTGCTAAGAAAAAAGAAAAGGAATTATTTTCCGATCCAAAATTAAAATATAAAAGCACAGTTACTAATATTGAAAAAGGTATGTTTGAGCGCTTTTTAGAATGGCTTGCCGAAAAATTATTTGGGAATGCCGGTTTTGATAATGTGTTAACAGCCCGTAAAATCATTTTATGGAGCGTGGCTTTACTTGCAATTGGTATTGTGATCTGGCTACTGTCCAGATCTGAACTGGTAAGTTTAATTAGACCTAAACCAAAAGCGACTGCTTTTAATTTTATGGATGTGGTCGAAGATCTTGACAAAATAAATTTCGAAGAAAAAATAAAATTGGCGCTCGTTGATAACGATTACCGACTTGCTACACGCTGGCATTATCTTAAAATTTTATTTTTACTTGATAAAGCTAAATTAATCGAGTTTGCGTCATATAAAACTAATATTGATTATAGGTATGAACTTAAAAGCAAAAAACATCAACATGCTTTTATCCGATTAAGTTATATCTATGAACATGTTTGGTATGGGCAGTTTATTATTGGCGTTACTGATTATAAAGAAAAGGAAACAGAGTTTAATAATTTTGAAACTGAACTAGGTGTTTAAAGGGAATAAAAAATTCATATACATTTTTAGTGGCATTTTTGCTATTGTAATTGCCGTGCAATATTTATTGCCAAAGCCTATTAATTGGTCAAGAACATATTTGAGTAAAGATAAAACACCACTTGGTTGTTTTGCTATTTATAATTTAATGGAGAATGTGTATTCAAAAAGTTATAGAATAAATAACCAGACCTTTTACAATTTAAATAATCTTCAAAGTAAAAAATCGTCGTTACTCATTGTAAACGATAACGTTGACTTTAATAAAAATGATATCCGGTCTATGTTTGAATATTTGGAAAGAGGAAATAACGTTTTTATTAGCGTTAATAAATTTGGGGGTATACTGGCAGATACGTTTCAATTAAGAACAGATTTTAATTATAATGATTATTTTATTTCTATTGATTCGTTAATTAATAAAGAGGGAATAAACGTGAAGCTCAACGCTACTAACTATAAGACAAAAACCTTTGCTTATTCGCGAGTGGTAGCAGCAAGTTATTTTACAAGTTTTGATACAACACGGTTTAAAGTACTCGCAAATTTCTCTGAAGATAAAGCCTGTTTAATTTCAACCACTGTTGGTAAAGGAAAGTTATATTTAATGACTGTGCCGGATATTTTTGGAAATTATTTTATAGTAGATAATCCAAATCGTCAGGTTGCATATGCTATGCTTTCTTTAATTAAAAATGACGAATTGATCTGGGATGAATATTTTAAAACCTATAATATCTCTAATTATTCGTTCATTAAATTTATTTTGGAAAGCGATTCATTATATTCTGCTTATTTGCTGATCATTTTTATTCTTATCTTTTATATGATCTTTGAAGGCAGGCGCCGGCAAAGGGCAATACCTGTAATAGCACCTCCGGTTAACAGCACACTTGAATTTGTAAATGTAGTAAGTCATGTTTACTATAACAGTAAGAACCATCAAAGTATTGCCGCCGAAAAGATCAAATATTTTTACGAAACCATAAGACGAAAATTTCACGTAAACACTAATAACATCAATGACGAATTTTTAAATGAAATTTCAGTGTTGAGTGGAATAGATAAAAAATTGGTAAAGCAATTATTTGTTTATTGCGAAAAATTAAAAGAACCAATTGAAATAAATGAAAATGAATTAATAGAATTAAACCGACAAATACATAACTTTAATAAAAACAGTTTACGCTAATGGAAAATCAATTTGAAAACAGGATCGATCTTACTAACCTGGTTAGTAAAACGCAGGAAGTTAAAAATGAGATCGCAAAATATATTGTTGGGCAACAACAATTAATAGATCTTTTGCTAATAGCTTTATTGGCTGATGGTCATGTGTTAATAGAAGGTGTGCCGGGCGTTGCAAAAACGTTGACTTCAAAATTGTTGGCAAAAACAATTGATGCAGAATTTAAACGGATACAATTTACGCCTGATCTTATGCCGAGTGATATCATTGGGACGTCTATTTTCAATGCAAAAACAACTGACTTTGAGTTTAAAAAAGGCCCTTTATTTGCGAATATCGTTTTAGCAGATGAGATCAACCGTTCACCTGCAAAAACGCAGGCGGCTTTATTTGAAGCCATGGAAGAAAGACAAATTACAATTGATGGTAAAACATATCCATTGGATCTTCCGTTTATGGTTTTGGCAACACAAAACCCAATAGAGCAGGAAGGAACATACCGTTTACCGGAGGCGCAACTGGATCGTTTTTTATTTAAGATCCATGTAGGTTATCCTTCTCTTGAAGATGAAGGAGTTATGCTAACGAACTTCCATAAAAATTCGCACATTATAGACCTGAACAAAATAACGAAGATATTAAATAAGGCGGCCATCAATGATCTTAAAAAGGTGGTAGCGAAAATTGTAATAGAAGAAAATCTGATAAAGTATATTACACAAATAGTACAAGCCACGAGAAAAAATTCCGGTTTATTTTTAGGCGCATCTCCAAGGGCATCGTTAGCAATATTAAATTCTGCAAAAGCGAATGCCTGTATGCAAAACAGGGATTTTGTAACGCCGGATGATATTAAATTTGTTTCGTTCCCTGTATTGCGCCATCGCGTAATACTAACACCGGAAAAAGAAATGGAAGGCGTAGGGGTTGACACTATCATACAACAAATTATTGATAAAGTAGAAGTGCCACGTTAAACCAGCGCTAAGTAATGTACGATAAATTTAAAAAAATATTCAGGCAACTAAGATTAACAAAATGGTTCTACCGAATTATTTTTGGATTGATCTTATTGTTTATTTTATCTTTTATATTTAGTGTGATCTACGATATTGCATTTGTTTTATTGCTGTTGCTTATTTTTACAACAAGTATAGACGCGTATTTGCTTTTTAAAAACCCACAACCGTTAAACGCCAATCGCAAATCAAAATTTCAGCGCTTAAGTAATGGTGATGTAAACGAATTGGAATTACAAGTACAAAACTTTTATCCTTTTAAAATTACATTTTCCGCAATAGATGAATTACCCATTCAATTCCAGGTGCGTG
>JBDSFC010000193.1:0-3324 GCA_039919745.1 Bacteroidia bacterium
AAACTTACTAAATGCAAATTGCTACGTTCTAATAGGATATTTAACCAATTACGGCATTCCGCGTATGGGCGAGATCTCGCGCTGTACAGTAGCTGCAAAATACGATGATGTACCTTTTGAAGTAGCATTTGGAACTGTGATAACTGAAAGGATAATTGATTTTATTTTATTCTTATTAATTTTTGCCTTTACATTTTTTGTTCAATTCACTGAATTAACAGGCCTTGCAAATGAATATATTTTTGATCCGGGAATGAACTGGTTAAAAGGAATTACACAAAGCCCTACAAAAATAATTATATTGGCTTCGGTCGTTGTAATAGTGTTGATCACCTTTTTTCTGCTTAGAAAAAAATTCTCTCAACTTTTAAAAGGCAAATTAGGGGGTATTATTAAAGGCATGGGACAAGGTCTTAGCTCTATCGCAAAAATGGATAAGCCTTTTCAGTTTATTGTGTTAAGCTTTTTGATCTGGGCTTGTTATTTTTATTCTTTATATGTGTGTTTTTTTGCGTTAAAGGGCACATCGCATTTAGGACAGTCGGAATGCCTTACATTGTTATTATTTGGCACTTTTGGCGTTATCTTTGCGCCGGGTGGTCTTGGCGCTTATCCTGCTATAGTAGGCGGCATTTTGGTTGCCACGTATCATGTAGACATTGTGTCGTCGTTTGCGTTGCCATGGCTTTTATGGACAAGCCAATTTATTTTGATCTTATTTTTTGGGTTAATAAGCTTTGCAGTTTTACCACTTTATAACAAGAATAAAAATGTCGTTTCACCAACAGTTGAAAAATAAATTAGTTTCTAAAGAAGGAGCATTACGTCATGTTAATGCACAGAAACTTAAAGGCAAAAAAGTTGTTTTTACCAATGGCTGTTTTGATATTATCCATCCGGGGCACGTTGATTATTTGAGCCAGGCCAGAGACCTTGGTGATTTTTTAGTGCTTGGATTAAATACAGACAATTCGGTTAAACGATTACAGAAAGCACCTAATCGCCCTATCAATAATGAACAAGAACGCGCAATGGTGTTAACAGGTTTGGCTTGTATTGATTGCGTTGTTTTATTTGATGAGGAAACACCTTATGAATTAATAAGCTTTTTGCAGCCAAACGTTTTAGTAAAAGGAAACGATTACGAAGTAGAAAAAATTGTTGGGTACGATGTTGTAAAAGCAAATGGTGGAAAGATAGTTACCATTCCTTTTTTAGAAGGATTCTCAACTACAATCCTGATCAAGAAAATTTTATCTTAATTCTGCTTAAGCGGGATATATGTTTTCCCGTTCTCAATAACAATATGATTTGAAGCAAATAGAACATCAATGGCTTCTAAAAATAATTTCTTAAGTAATTGCCTGTCTTGTTCCCAAAAATTATCCATTACTGCTTTTAGAGAGTCTTCTATCTTTTCTATTTTGCAGGAAGCAATTCTTCCCAGGTAAAAAATAACAATTTCAGATTTTAATTTTAATTGTCCGTTTTCAGTTTGGAGTTCTTCTGGTTTCATTTTTGATTCGATAGCAATTTCTTTATGGACTTTTGGCGCTTCAACAATTTTATGAGCGCTCTGCACCCCATATTCTATACGCTTTACAGCCCAACCTTGTCCGTTCAACAATGCGGCGCAAGTAAACTTTAATGAATGTGTTTTTTCAATATATTTTACTAACGTACTCGGGCTTGCCTTACGGTGCCAATCTCTTTTTTCAATAAGAATAGCCTCCCCAACATTGAGGTTAACAAGAGAATTAAAAATAAGCGAGCTTCTGCCTTTACCTTTTAGTGCCAGGTTGTTGAATTCTTCTTCTTTAAGAATTTTCATAGATTTTTGGTGCAAAAATGATGTGTATATAGGGTTTAAACTCCCTTTTTATAAAAAAGTTGCAGTATAGGCACTGTTTCGATGATATATGAGTGTTCTATTTTTGTGGTAAAAATGCTGTTTAACTATTGTATCAATAGAAAAAAATCAATATAAATTATTAATGATCAATGAATTAACAAAAACACTATTCTGTTAATAGTAGCGATTTAGCATCTTGCATTATTAACAAAAAAATGTGGTTATAAACAAAATAGAGACAGGCTGACTCTAGTTTTGAATCATAATAGGGCTTTATGCCTGAGAGAAATCTCCCTAACTTAAAAAGGCTGTAATAGTTTGAAAAATGGACGAAAAATAGAAAAGTCCGCTTTTTGGGCGGACTTTTTAATATTAATTAAAGATAAATTAGTGTTGAATAATTATTTTTTTGTAATAATTTAAACCGGCGGCATCTATTATTTTAATTGTATAAAGCCCTGGCGAAAGTTGGTCTGTAAAAATTTCTACCTGGCCATTGCTTATTACTTGTTTAGTATTTAACTGCTCGCCAAAATTATTCCAGACAAAGATCTCTGTGGCAGAGAGATTTCCTGCAGTCGTAACAAAAACAGAGCTATTAGCAGGATTAGGATATACAATAAGAGGGTTACCCATATTGTTTTCTGTTAAGGTTGTTGGTATAAAAGTGCAGTTACACGTTGAGTTAAACTGGCTGCAGGGCAACATATTTACTTTTAAGGTATAGTATGCATTATTTATATTTCTTTTCATATATTCCATATTAAAAAATGAAGCTTCCATAATGCTGTAACCTACTTTTCCCTGACGTTCTACACGAATGATAATATCTGTATTGGCATGATTATAACCATGAATAAGAGCAGTATCAAAAGGCATATGTCCGACATTAACTTCACCAGCGGCATTACAAACAAATTGCAGATCAGGAATAGAGTCAAAATTTTTACCATACCACTCACCTGGTTTTGGCTTGGCGCGGTAAATTTTTAGGCAGGCATTATTTAAGATGATATTATTTTGATCTTTAAAAGTTATAAAATTATTTAGCGGCAATTCTGGCAAATATGCACCTCTGTTATAAGGAGAATTAAAATTTCCAATAGTGGCGCGGTGATATGCAATACGGTTTAGAGCAAGTGCTTCATATTCTGAAATACTGTCATAAGTGCCTCCCATAAGCGCCTGATTTTTTCCAAAGTATAAAACACTCCCGGAAGCAGTAGGCATTAATGGTGAAGTACTAACCATAGTATTACCTTCTTTTAAATGTACTTGATCGTCGTGTATATCAAAACCATAATTATCTAATAAATAACGCGCATGTCCTAATTCGTGCAATAAACTTCCTTCAAAAAAGAAAGGATTATTATCATTAGCCGATGTATGATTGCTGTAGAAAGAGGTATAACCTACTGATGGAAATCCCCATTGCAAATCAACAGTGTGATCCTGATCATTGGGATGATTAG
>JBDSFC010000223.1:0-5938 GCA_039919745.1 Bacteroidia bacterium
ATGATATTTATGGTACAGAATTTTCAGCAGTTCTTAAAAATGTGATCGCTGTTGCCGGGGGAATTTGTCATGGCTTAGGTTATGGCGATAATTTTTTAGCAGTATTGATCAGTAATGCCATCCAGGAAATAAAACGCTTTGTAGACGCTGTACATCCTATTGATCGTGATATAAAAGCCTCTGCTTATTTGGGTGATCTATTGGTAACTGCTTATTCTCAATTTAGCCGTAACCGTATGTTTGGTACTATGCTTGGTAAAGGTTATGGTGTAAAGCGCGCGCAATTGGAAATGAACATGGTTGCCGAAGGTTATTACGCAGTAAAATGTGTTTACGAAATAAATAAAAATTATAATGTGCATATGCCAATTACAAATTCGGTTTACAACATTATTTATAAGAATCACGACGCACGAAAAGAAATTATTGAATTATCTAATTTGTTATCCTAAGCTGTTTTGAAAAATTTCGCTTTAGTAATCTCTGTTATTTTGCACCCATTGTTAATGGCAACTTACATGTGCTTGCTGCTTTTTTTTGGGATCCATAATACTGTTTACGATTATCTAACGCCTTTTGAAACCAAATGGCGTATCTCAATTATAGTTTTTATGTTCTCTTTTGTTTTTCCGGTTTTAAATATTTACATTTTAGTTAAACTTAAACGCATTCCAAATCTTACGCTTTCCAATCAAAAAGACAGAACCTTCCCTCTATTTATAACAGCCTTATTTTATTTTGGCTTATTTTATTTATTAATGGATATTAATATCTGGAACAGCATTAAACTATTTATAATTGGCGGCGCAGTAGCTATTTTGATCACTACTTTAATTAATTTAAAATATAAAATTAGCGCACACATGGTTGGCCTAGGTGGAGTATTAGGCATTTTAATTTCTGTATCTTATTTAATACAGTTTAACATGACGCCTTACTATATTGCCACCATTATAATTGCAGGCTTAGTTGCTTTTGCGCGTTTGGTTTTACAGGAACACAAACCTGCTCAGTTATATTTAGGTTTTTTCTTAGGATTAATAGTGCAAAGCGGTTTGTTTTTTGGTCTGCAAAAAATAACCTTTGTATAAACTATAATACATTTTGAATTTAGTAATTGGCGCCACCGGTATTTTAGGAAGTCATGTTGTTTTGAAACTTCTACAAAACGATAGACCTGTTATTGCTTGCAAGCAAGCTAACAGCGATCTTAAAAAGGTAGAAAAACTTTTCTCTTATTATAGCGATAACTCTAAAGAGCTTTTTCAAAAAATTAAATGGGTGGATGTTGATGTTACCGATATCTATTCTATCGAAGCTGCACTTGAAGGAATTAAAATAGTATATAACTGTTCCGGCTTTGTATCCTTTGAAAAGAAAGACCATAAAAAATTATTTTTAATAAACGAAAATGGAGCGGCCAATGTTGTAAACGCTTGTTTACATAAGCAGATCGACGCACTTTGCCATGTAAGTTCTGTTGCAACAGTTAATAATTCAGATTATACAGTTCCATTAAATGAAGGCGTTTTTTGGAAATCTTCCGGTAGGGAAAGTGACTATGCGATTAGTAAATATAATGGCGAAAGAGAGGTTTGGCGGGGCATTGAAGAAGGTTTGAATGCTGTTATAGTTAATCCGGGTGTTATTTTATCTTCGGGTTTTTGGGATCAAAGCAGCTCGAAATTATTTGATACATGCTATAAAGGAAATAAATTTTATACTGATGGAAGCGCCGGATACATTGCTGCGCAAGACGTTGCAGCCAGTATGTTATTTTTAATCGATAAGCGTTTATTCAATAACCGTTATATTTTAATTGAAGAAAATTATTCATTCAAAGAAATACTTGATAAGATCCAATCGCAATTAAAAAGGCCCAAACCTTCTATAAATGCTGGTAAAAACCTGCTTACACTTGCAAGAATAGCTGACGCTTTTATTTGCAGTTTTTCGAATAAACAGCGTCAGATCACTAGGCCTCTTATTAATGCTGCTCTAAATAAGCAATTGTTCTCAAACACTAAAATTAAAGCTGTTTTTCTGCCCTCCTTTATCCCTGTAAATCAAGCAATTGAGAAGGTTTGCGCCGATTTTCTAGGAGACAAAAGTCACTAAAAACTAAAATTCGGGGTTTTTTTAGTAAAAATTAATTTTTATCAATTAAATTTTTGTTTTTGTAGATTAAATATCTAATTTAGTCTATTATTTTAAGAAATAAGTATGCACATTGCAATTGCCGGGAATATAGGGTCAGGGAAAACAACATTAACATCATTATTAGCGAAACATTATAAGTGGCACGCACATTATGAAGATGCAGACGATAACCCCTATTTGAATGATTTTTATGAAGATATGCAGCGTTGGTCATTCAATTTGCAGATCTATTTTTTAAATAACAGGTTTAACCAGATCCTTGAAATAAGAAAAGGTAAGCACTCCGTTGTTCAAGACAGAACCATCTATGAAGATGCTTATATTTTTGCCCCTAACTTACATGCAATGGGGTTAATGACCTCCCGCGATTACGACAACTATTTTTCATTATTTAAATTAATGGAAAGTTTGATAAAAGCGCCTGACCTTATCATTTATTTAAGGGCAAGCGTTCCTACGCTTGTAAAACAGATCCAGAAGCGTGGAAGAGATTATGAGAACAGCATTCGTTTGGATTATTTGAAAAGATTAAATGAACGCTATGAAGCGTGGAGCACATCATACGAATCGGGAAAGATTTTAGTAGTAGATGTTGATGATATTAATTTTAGCGAGAACAAGGAGGATTTTGGTAAAGTAATTAGAATGATTGATGCTGAACTAAACGGTTTATTTAAATAATATTGAGCTTAACTTTAAATAAGGAATCAGAATTTTTCGACCTGCATTTTGCAAAACAGGTTAAAAATGTAAACCAATCCGGCCAATTGATATTAGCCTATGATGGCGTTTTGAATAACGAAACAATTTCCAAATTAGAAAGTGAAATTGAAAGTAAGATCCTTGATAAGAATTTTCCGAAACAAGTAGTAAAAAAAGTTTTCTTTATCTGTGTTGAATCCCTGCAAAATCAATTGATCCACGGGCATAAAGACGATAAAGGCTCTCAACATAATTTCTTTTTATTAGCGCATTCACCAACAGCAGTGAATATTATTTCTGCGAATTTGATAACCAATATAGCCGCTGAAAAAGTAAAAACACAAATTGAAAAAATAAATTCATTCGATGATCCGGCTGCTTTAAAAGCTTTTTATCTTGAACATCTTGAGAATAATGAGTTAAGCGATAAAGGCGGCGCTGGTTTGGGGTTTATTACTATTGCTATGAAAAGCGGTAATAAGATCGTTCCTTCGTTTGAAATGATCAACGAAAAATACTCTTTGTTTTTATTAGAAGTAAAAATAAATCTTGAGTAAGCGCAACAATGTCGCAAAATAAGCAGACAATTCTTTTTTTAGCTTCCTGGTATCCTACACCACATAACATTAATCACGGTATATTTATTAAAAATCACGCTATTGCATTAAGCAAGTATACTCCTGTTATTGTTGTCTACGCCTATTCTACTCATACGGCAACCGGCACTAAGCTTACAAAAAATAAACAAGGTGATTTTGAAGAATGGATCCTGGAATATAAAAAAGCATCAGACTTCCCTGTATTTTCTACTATCATTAAATACGCTCGTTATAAAAAAGCATATAAATTTTTATTGGATGAATTAATTAAAGCCAATGTTTCTGTTAAAGCCATTCAGTTAAATACAATTTTACCTGCCGCGATCATTTTACCTTTGTTTAAAGATCATTTTAAAGTCCCGTACGCTATTGTAGAACATTGGAGCGGTTATTTACCTGAAGATGGGAATTACCAGGGATCTCCGCTAAAACGCATGACACGGACGGCAATCGCAGGTGCTACAAAAATTTATTATGTCTCCGAAAAACAAAAACAAGCTATGCTTGCTCATGGTTTAAAAGGAGATTATGAATTACTTTATAACGTTGTTGATACAAAAATTTTCCACGAAAATAAAACTCTGAAAAATAAAAACCCTTTATTGTTACACGTCTCCTCTTTAGTAGAAAAAGAAAAAAACATTACCGGCACTTTACGTGTGATCCAAAAATTACAAAAGACAAATATTGAGTTTGATCTTGTTATAGTTGGCGGTGATGAAACTGTTGTTGCTTATTACAAAGAAAAAGCCAACCAACTTGATCTAACTAACACAATTTTTGTGGGCGAAAAAACACAAAACGAAGTGGCTACTTATATGCAACAGGCACACGCTTTAATACTTTTTAGCAACTATGAAGGCATGCCGGTTGTAGTGCTTGAAGCACTTGCCACAGGATTACCTGTTTTTGTAAGTAACGTTGGTCATTTACCTTATTTGGTTACTGATGAACTTGGAAGAATTGTAAAAGTTAGTGCTGAAGAAGAATTAGAAGAATGCCTGCAATTATTTTTAAGAGGAAAGCTAAAATTTGATTCAACAAAAATGATAGATTTTATTTCAAAAAATGCCGCGCAGGATGTTGTAGGAAAAAAATTAGCGGATTTTTATAATTCAGATTGTTCCTGAACAAATTTAGTTAACTCCACAAATTGAGCTACAGACAACTGTTCAGGCCTTTTATCTAAAAGCGGGTGGCGCAATTCGTTATTATTAAACAAAGTTCTAACCGAATTACGAATTGTTTTTCTTCGTTGATTAAATGTTGTTTTTACTACTTTCTTAAAAAGATCTTCATCACAATCCAACTTCTGAACATTATTTCTTGTTAAACGAATAACAGCACTTTTTACTTTTGGTGGTGGCGAAAAAACATTTTCATGCACTGTAAATAAATATTCAATCTCATAAAAAGCCTGCAACAATACACTTAAGATCCCGTACACTTTAGAACCGGGTTTCTCTGCGAGGCGCATAGCCACTTCTTTCTGGAACATACCAACAACATAATCAACAGAGTTTTTATTTTCCAAAACCTTAAACATTATCTGGCTTGAAATATTGTAAGGAAAATTTCCTACTACATTAAATTTTTGTCCGGCTATTTTCTGAAGATCAGTTTCTAAGAAATCAGCTAAAACTATTTTATCCTTTTTCTCAGGGTATTTTGTTTTTAAATATTCTACCGATTCTCTGTCCACGTCCATGGCCAAAAAATTATCGACCGTGTTTATCAGAAACTGGGTCAACACACCGGTTCCGGGACCTACCTCAACTATAAAAGAAGTTTTATCTTTTTCTAAAAGAGCCTCAACAGTATTCCTTGCGATATTTTCGTCGATTAAAAAATGTTGGCCTAAATGTTTTTTTGCTCTTACAGGTTGCACGTTGTTTAATTTTTTTGGTATTGTTTGCCGCCTAAGGCCATTAAGTAAACTTTAATTAATTCGTCCAGGTTACCATTTAAAACGCCTTCTGCATCAGTAACTTTAAATTCAGTACGGTGATCATTCACCATTTTATATGGATGTAATACATAACTGCGAATTTGTGAACCCCACTCTATTTTCATTTTTCCATCCTCAACTACACTTTTTGCTTCGTTACGCTTGCGCATTTCTAATTCATATAACTGCGAACGTAACATTTTCATAGCAAGTTCCCTGTTACCTAGCTGCGAACGTTCTACCTGGCAAACAACCACAATTCCTGAAGGTTTATGGGTTAACTGCACTTTACTTTCTACCTTATTTACATTTTGTCCGCCCGCACCACCGCTTCGTGAAGTTGAAATTTCTATATCTGCAGGTTTAATATCAATTTCAATAGTATCGTCAACGACAGGATAAACATATACAGAAGCAAAACTTGTATGTCGTTTGGCATTCGAATCAAAAGGACTTATGCGCACTAAACGATGCACGCCATTTTCTCCTTTTAAATAGCCATATGCAAACTCGCCTTCAATTTGAATGG
>JBDSFC010000228.1:0-6180 GCA_039919745.1 Bacteroidia bacterium
CTGCCAGGTTGTAAAACGCAATGCGTTGTATGGTTGGAAGTACGGTATCAACAATATCAAAATATTTTAATGGGTTTAATGGTACTTCTGTTTTTTCATCTCTAAACTCAAAATGTAAATGTGGGCCGGTTGAATTACCTGTATTTCCGGATAAACCGATCAACTCACCTTTTTTTACACTAATACTTTTTGCTTTCGGAAAGATCTCCACTTCATAACTTTGTTTAGCGTATTGTTCTTTTTTGACAAGATCAGAAACAGCTACATTTAACGAGTTCAAATGACAGTATACACTTACTTTACCATTGGCATGCGTGATATAGATATTTTTACCATAGCCACTAGAGCTTATTTTTACACGGGAAATATATCCATTTTCCACAGCGTAAACAGGTAAGTTCACTAAATTATTGGTAGAAAAATCTATTCCTGCATGAAAATGGTTTGGTCGTAGCTCGCCGTAATTACCCGTTAACACTCTTGGAGAATCAATAGGCCAACGGTAATTTTCTTGTGCAAAACAAAGGGCAGTGAAAAATAACAATACTAAAATAAGTTTATTCTTCATGCAATAATTCCTCCTCGGTTATTAGATTGAACAGACAAAAGAAAAATACAAAGAATAACACCCCCGCTGATGTTTGTAACATACTTTCCACTA
This sequence comes from Bacteroidia bacterium, assembly GCA_039919745.1. Lineage (GTDB taxonomy): Bacteria > Bacteroidota > Bacteroidia > B-17B0 > Aurantibacillaceae > Aurantibacillus. The sequence goes on from JBDSFC010000228.1 coordinate 662, forward strand.
AAAAATTAAGCACGATCAACAATGAGAATAAAAAAAGTAAAAAATGTTTTTTAATGACACCTATTACGATATAACCAAAGGTTAGCATAAACACTATTAAAAATCCAATAACACCCAAACCAATAAAGGTTTGAAAATATTGATTGTGGGCATTGAAGTTATGATCCAAAGCACCTGTTAAACCATTAGCAGCGTAAGAAGCATATAATGCATCGTTAGCATCGCCTACCCCTGTTCCCAGCCAAAAATTAGCTTTCATAATTTGTATAGCTTGTTCCCAGATAAGGATCCTCACAGTTGTGCTTTCTGAAGAAGTTTTATCAAGTGCAGAAGAGGAAACGGTTGTTAAAGAAGATAAGCGTGCAAATGCACCGGGAAACAGATTAAATGAGATAACACCAACTAATATAATGCCAATAATTAAAAAACTGATCTTTTTCAGATTTAAAAAAGCCCGGAATTTATAGAGCATCAATAATGGCATAGCTATAAAAAAACTAATGATGCCTAATTTGGACGAACATAAAAAGATAGTCGCCATAAACATTAACCCAAAAAGATAAGAAGCAATCTTTATATTTTTTTGATCTTTGAACCATTTTGGATACAATAAAACCACAAGTGCAATTGCCAAAATTAAATACATGGCAAAATAAGATGCATGAATAAAAACAGAGAAATTAGTATAAAAAAAGTATTCAGGATGCCCAAGAGTGGCATAGTAACAGGCTCTTACAATTAATGCCAAACAGGCAAAAAAACAACCTGAGACAAATGAAACAATACAACGTTTAATGATAGGAACTGGCCACTTAAAGCAAAAAAACAAAAAAGGAAATAATAAAAAGCACATCTTTATTTCAACGCTGAAACTTGCCTCGTGTTTGTTATTTGAAAACAACGCGCTGATAAGTGTGTAAATAAAGAATGCAAGTAACCACCAAAAATGTTTATTACGGATCCCTCTTTTTAATTGCTCTTTATCTATATTAAATAAAGAAGCGACAGTCCACAAAATTATTATTCCCGATAAAAGGCGGGAACCAAAAGGAAAGCAAAAGCATAATACCATTGGAAAAAAATAAAATAATCTTTGTTTTAAGGTCGAATTCATTTAAGCTTTAAAAAAGTTCTTTACTAAGATATAAATTCAACCAAAAGCCGGGTTAAAAAATTACGAACAGTTAAAGCTCTTTTAACCTGTTAAAGAATTGTTGGGCAATATTCTCCCGGTTAAAAAATTCATTTACAAAATGCCGGCCATTTTTACCCAATTGAGCCGCCATGGCTTTATCGTCTATTAATTTGTTAACCACATTTGTTAGTTCTTCTATATTTTCGGGTTCAAAATAAAGACCCGCATTACCTTTATCAATAAACAACTGACGAGCCTCTCCATCAACACCTAAAAGAACAGGCACTTCCATTGCCAGGTTCTCAAACAATTTAGAAGGAATAGCACCTTTAAAAAGATCCAGTTTTCGTAATGGAATAATAGTGGCATTAACAGCCTTTAATACAGAAGGCATTTCTTTTTTAGAAATTGCCTCCAGGAAAAATACGTTATTTAAATTCTGTTCTGTTTTAATTTTTATTAATTTCTCTTTTTCAGGTCCGCTGCCAATAAATACAAATTTTATGTTTGGTTTATTTGTAAAATTCTTAGCCGCGTTTAAAATAACTTCCAAACCCTGTGCTATTCCAATAATTCCGGCATACACCAAAATAAAATCATCTGCCGAAAAATTATTTTTTTGTCGCCAGTCAGTTGCCTGAATTTTTTGAGGATCATAATAACCAAGGTCAACCCCATTTGGTAACCAATACGTTTTTACAGACGGAAAACGGGTGTTGATACTTTCGCAGATGCCTTGGGTTTGTCCGGTAACCAAGGTCGAACGTTTATATAATTTAGCTTCAAGATTATAAGCCAGCTTTAATAAAAATGAATTTGTTACAACACCTAATTTTTCGGCACTCTCAGGCCAAAGATCACTAACATTAAAAATTAAGCGTGCGTTCTTTTTTCTTGCCAAACGCAAAGCACTATAACCCAAAAATAAAGGTGGAGATTCGCATAAGAGAAAATCAAAATTCCCCAATTTTGCATTACCGATTTTTGCACTTGAAATAACAAAAGAAAAATAATTGCGTAACCTATCAATAATAGATTTATTTTTTGATACGTAAATTGAAGAGCGGTGAACTTTTAAACCCTCCATTTCTTCATACACATATTTTTTACCGGCGTAGCCTTTGTATATTTCCATTTGTGGATAATTTGGCATGGCCGTTAACACGGTAATATCAACGCCAAGCTTTTGCAAACGCACAGCCAGTTCAAAGAGCCTGTTTTGCGGCGCACCTACTTCCGGTGGAAAATATTGTGTTAAAATTAAAAGCTTCAATCGTTTAAAGTTAATTAATTTTTTAACGCATCGTAAAATGCTCTGTGGATCTTTCCACGTATACCCAATTTGGCTAATTTATTCGGATCAACATCCGGATAAACCCGGTTACTTAAAAACACATATACCAAACCATTTTTTGGATCAGCCCAAACAAAAGTACCTGTAAATCCGCTATGGCCAAAACTTTCAGGACTACATTCAGAAGTAACGGGACTATCTTTTTTATCATCCAACTCCGGTTTTTCAAAACATAAACCACGGCGGTTTGTTGGACAAAAATGACAAGATGTAAAATCGCGCACGGTGCCGGTATCTAAAATCCTTACGCCATTTAATTCGCCTTTATTTAAATAGAGCTGCATTAGTTTGGCAAGATCTAAAGCGTTGCCAAATAAACCGGCATGCCCTGCAACACCTCCTAATAAAGCCGCGCCTGGATCATGTACAAAACCCTGTACTATTTGTTTCCTGAATTTTGAATCGTTCTCTGTTGGTGCAATTTGTTGAAGCGAGAATTTTTTTAATGGTTTATACGTTAAACCGATTCCTAATTTAAAATAAATGTCAGCCACATAATCATCCAGTTTTTTCTGACTTTGTTTCTCAATAATTAGTTGGATAAAATAATAACCAAGATCGCTGTACAGATATTTCCCCGGATTTTCTATTTTAGAATTAATGATGCGTTTATAAATAGAATCCTGGAAATCTTTTACTACAAATAAATGTTTAGCAACATGTGTTGGAAATTTTTCTGTTTGTTTTTTATTATAAAAACCGGGTTTATATTCATCATTCTTTTTAAGTGTTCTTAAATAAAAAGGGATCCAAGCCGGGAGTCCTGCCTGGTGCGTTAGTACATCTTCAATAATTAAGTTTTCTTTATCGGTACCGGCTAGTTCTGGTAAATAAAAACCCAATGTCTTTTTATAATCAAATAGTTTTTCGTCTTCCAGTTTCATTAAAGCTAATGCAGAAGCGGCAATTTTTGTAACAGAGGCCAAATCATAAATAGTCCCATCATCTACAGGCTTTGCATCCGGATTGTACGTAAAAGCACCAAACGATTTTTGATAAATAAGTTCGCCATCCTTCAATGCCACTATCTGGCAACCCGGGTAGGCTTTTTCTTCAATACCATAAAGCGCAATACTATCTATTGCTCCAAACTTTTTTTTTTTGAAGTTCTCTTTAATGGATTTTTGTTTGGGTAAAAAAGACGGTTCTAATGTTAAACCGGTTTCCACTTTAAAAAGAGTAGTTGTAACGGGTAGTTTACCATTTACTTTTCCAAAACCTAAAATTGCGTTGGCACTTGCTTTTAAAATAGTAGGCATATATTCATAACCTAAAACAACTGCCTTAAAATTATCAACCGATCTTATTTTATTTAAGATATAAGGATTAGTTAAAAGGACCAACACGCTTGGTTTTATTTTTGCGATAGAATCCATTAATCTTAAGGTTTGCTCACCTACTCCATAATTATTCTCTGCTTTTAAAGTGGCTTTATTCAATTGCAAAATAACAACATCTGCCCTGTTTATTTTTTCAAACACAGCACTTATCACAGCAGGCTTGGCATCATGGGCAAGACCAACATGTTCTACATAAGCATAATTTTTAATAGCAGTGTATAAAGAGTTCTCGTCTTCAATACCAAAAGATACTTCTACAATTTTTAAACTGTCTAACTTTTTAAACGGTAAAAAATTATTTTCATTCTTTAATAAAGTAATAGATGCTTCTGCTAATTTATAGTTGATCTCTTCACCTGCTTTGGTATTTAATTCTTTATATAAATTACGTGTAACAATTTCTTGCTTTACATTTAAGCCACACCAGTATTTTGCTTTTAATATTTTTTTACAACGTTCATCAATTTCACTTCTTTCTATTTTCCCTTCTTTAATAGCTTTATTAATTTCGTCAATAGCTTTTGGTACATCCTCGCTAAACAATAACACATCGTTACCTGCTAAAAGTGCCTTTACATCTACAATACCGGGGCCATAAAATTTCGAAACGCCTTTCATGTTCAATGCATCTGTAAAGATCAAACCTTTAAAGCCCATTTTATTTTTTAAAAGATCTGTCACCACATTTGGCGATAAAGTTGACGCCAGATTTTTTGTAGTATCTAAACTTGGAATATTTAAATGCGCCACCATAATACTCGCAAGGCCGCGGTCGAACAAGTATTGAAAAGGATACAGTTCTAAAGAATCTAATCGTTCTTTTGAATGGCCAATGTATGGCAATGTTTTATGCGAGTCGCTATCTGTATCTCCATGACCGGGAAAATGTTTTCCGTTGGCCATTACTTTTTCGTCCTGCATACCTGCCATGTACATGTATGCTTTTTGCGCTACCTTATATTTATTCTCACCAAAGCTGCGAATACCAATTACCGGGTTTAAAGGATTATTGTTTACATCAGCTACCGGCGCAAAGTTTACGTGGATACCAATGCGTTTGCATTCTTTCGCAATTTGTTTACCCATTAAATAAATTAAAGAATCATTTTGTATTGCACCCAACGTCATTTGTTTCGGATAACGAATTGTACTATCCAATCGCATAGCTAAACCCCACTCACCATCAATGCTGTAAAGCAAGGGTGTTTTTGCTACACTCTGGTAATAGTTAGCGAGCTTACCCTGTCTTACCGGTCCGCCCTGCATCCAGATCAATCCACCAATATTATAATTAACCACAAGATCTTTAATTTCTTTGGCGTGCTTAAGGTCTTTATTGCTGTATGCCGCTACCATAAAGAGTTGCGCCAGTCTTTGATCAGGTGTTAGTGAATTAAAAACAGAATCTACCCATTTATTTTGAAGAGTTAAAAAATCTGGGTCTTTTTTTATTTTGGGTGGATTTTGAAAAGTAAATGCAGCAAAAAGTATAAAAGAAATAAGGAATATCAGGATCTTCTTCATCCCACTAAATTAGGCTTAATAAAAAAGCGGGATTTAAGCAGTAAAGAATGTTTTTAACAGCCGGTTTTTGATTGAGTTAAAAAAACAAAGGTGCGGGAAACAACGCCCGCACCTTTTCACACAAACATAAAACGCTATTAAATTATCTGTTAAGAGTTACATGGCC
>JBDSFC010000233.1:0-4658 GCA_039919745.1 Bacteroidia bacterium
AGGAATAGAAAAAAGCGGAAAATACAAGGACGATTTTTTTTACACACCCTATTTAACAAATGTGGTTCTATTAAAGGATAGCAGCTATTTAATTCAAGTTTCTTACATTGGAATTAATGAAAACACGGCTTTATTAAGAGCGAGTTTTGAATTTATTGCCCATAAAACAAGCAATTCATTTGTATTTTCTTCTTTATTAGTAAGAAATACCAAAAATTGGAAAATTGAAAAAGCTGGCAATAATATTTTTCACTACGAAAACACAATAAACAAAAACAAGGTTAAAGAATTTAATAAATTGGCTTCTTCATTTGATTTAAAACTGAAGTCAACCAACAAAACAATCGACTATTATTGCTGCGAAAATAGTCTTGCGCTTCAGAAATTAGTTGGCGTCGACTATAAATCTGACTACAATGGATACAAAGGAAGTGTATGGGGTTCGCTATCTGGCGATAGAAAACTTGTTGTATTAGGGAATCAAAATGAAAGTTTTAGCAAATTTGACCCACATGATTTGTTTCATGACAGGTTGGGTTTAATAATTTCAAGACGTAAAGTAAACAATCCAGTGGACGAAGGGTGCGCTTATCTGTATGGTGGCAGTTGGGGGCTTTCGTGGAAAGAAATTTTCAAAGCATTTAATGAACAAATTGCAAGTAACAAAAATACTAACTGGACTGAAATAAAAGAAACGCCCATTTATTTTAAAACTAAAGAATTTAAGAACTCAGGCGATTTTATCGTAAACGCACTATTGGTTCAAAAAATAGAAAAAGAAAAAGGGTTTGAAGGCGTTTGGGAACTTTTAAATGTTGGCCCATATGAAAAAGGGAATGAAAAATATTATCAAACACTTGAAAAACTAACAGGTATTACAAAAGAGAATTATAACAACAAAGTTTGGGAATTAATAAGTAACGAAAAATAGAAAGAGACATCAATAATAATGGGTAATAAAAATTGGATACACCACCCCACAGAACTAATCGGAAAAGCAGTAAAACTTATTCCATTAAACACCTTTCATTTTGAGGAAATTTGCACATTAGCAAAAGAAAAATCTATTTGGACTTATTCACCTATTGGTGTTGACGGATATGATAATCAAACACATATAGGTTTTTTAGAAAAGTGCATTATGAAAAGAAATTCAGGGGAATTCTATCCCTTTGTAGTTATACTTTGCAAAACAGATAAAGTTATTGGCTTTACAATTTATCATAGCATTAACAACGAAAACCGAAGTTTAGAAATTGGCTGCACTTGGTTTCATCCTGATTATTGGTCAACGAACTTAAATACAGAATGCAAGTATCTTATGTTAAAACATTGTTTCGAAACTTTAGAAACAATAAGAATTCAACTAAAAGCAAATGACAATAATATTCGTTCGAGAAAAGCGATCGAAAAAATAGGTGGTAAGTTTGAAGGTATTTTAAGAAAGGATAAAATATTGGAAGATGTAACAATTAGAAATGCAGCCTATTACAGTATTATAGATGATGAATGGGTATCGGTAAAAGTAAATTTGATGAAAGTTTTAAATTTTTCATGAATGGATTAACTATGAATGCACTATACACTTTTTCATAGATTCGGACAAACGCTACTTCATCTGAAAAATATCCACATCTAACAAATAACAAAATGCAAATGAATAATATAACCAAATTTTCAAAGACAGTTTTTCTCATTTACGTTGTGGCAACTTTGCCTTTTTGCAATGGGCAAAACAATTCAAAATTGAATAAGGACAAACACGAACAGAAAATAAATTCCAAAATACAACCCAAAATTGTACGGACACAAGGAGTATCATCCGGTAATATTGATTGTATGCTTGAGGATAAACAAGGAAATATTTGGTTTGGTACAGGTGGTGAAGGTGTTTATCGTTATGACGGAAAAACGGTAAAAAACTTTACAAAAAAAGATGGACTTGCAGCCAATAACGTTAACGCAATCATCGAAGATAAAAAAGGTAACATACTAGTGGGCACAGTTAACGGTATCTGTAGATATAACGTGGGAAAATTTACAGCTTTTACGCCCAGTGATGATCCAAGTAAAAAAGCAATTACAAGCATTTTGGAAGATAACGAAAGCAACTTATGGTTTGGAACCTGGGATAGTGGCATTTATCGCTATGATGGTAAATCTTTCATTAATTTCTTGAATAACGATGATTATAAATTTAACCTTGGCGTGCACAATCAACTCATTCTGGACATATTGCAAGATAAAAACGGAAACATTTGGTTTTCATCGTGGAATGGCGGTGGCGTTTGGCGATACGATGGAAAAACATTTAAAAACTATCTTCCTTCTCCCGATTATTACAATAAAAAAGAAGATGAACGAACTATTGGAACTACTAAACAAGAATATACGTCAATCTTCCAGCCTTCAAAAATGAAGTCAAAGACGAGCGAAAATATTAGCGATGATATGATTTTTTCAATGTTAGAAGACAGTTCTGGAAATATATGGTTTGCCACAAGACGACACGGAGCTTGTAAATTTGACGGAAAACTATTCACCAGCTTTACAGAAAATGAAGGATTTGTAAGTTACGGAATCAGTTCTATTGTGGAAGACACAAAAGGAATAATTTGGTTAGGCACAGATAAAAACGGTTTTTATTCATACGATGGAAAGAGATTTAAAAATTTTACGGAAAAAGATGGACTTGTATATATTTCAGTAAGGAGTATTTTAGCTGATTTAAGCGGTAATATTTGGCTTGGCACAAGGGGTTTTGGGTTAAGCCGTTACGATGGAAAAACATTTAAAACTTTTTCGGAAGTTGAAAAATAATAAAAATATAATTTAAGCACACAAAATAAATTGGAAATAGTTAAGACTAAATATTTAACAGATAATCAATTTCGGCAAATCAATCAGCTTTGGAATGAAGAGTACCCAGTAAATTTAAAGGACAGATTTGGGGTTTTATTAGATGGAGTAGAAAACTATAATCATTACTTTATTGAAGATGAATACCACAATATTGTAGCTTGGGCAGTAGATTTTGAAAAAGAAAATGAAGTGAGATTTTCTATTATTGTAGGGAGTAATAACCAAGGGAAAGGGATTGGACGCTTACTTGTGAATCGTCTTAAAAAAGACTTGGGTGAATTTTATGGTTGGGTAATAGACCATAATAATGACAAAAAGGAAAACGGCCAGGATTATCAATCGCCTTTACTTTTTTATATAAAACATGGATTTGAAGTGCTCCACAACTGCCGAATTGACACTGAACTATTGAAAGCAGTAAAAGTTAAGAGAATAAGTTGAATAAAGAAAAGCTGAATTATAATAAAATATTTCGCTAGACAAAGGGACATTATAAGTATTCAGACAACAATGATATTAGAAACTAAGAGACTTTATGTACGGCAACTGGAAGAAAATGATGAGCCAGCATTTTTTGAGTTAATGAGTAATCCTAATGTTATGAATTCGATTCCTCAAAAACCTTTTCACAAAGAAGAAAGTGCTTCTAAATTGACAGAACTAATTTTGTTGGAGAAATTATCTGACACTAAAATCTGGTGTCTTTGCAAAAAAGGTTGTAACGACTTAATCGGAATCTGTGGTGTTCTAAAAAATGACGAAAGAGAAGACGAAATCGCTTATCGAATTATAGAAACATTCTGGGACAATGGTTATGGGACAGAAATAACAAAAGGACTAATTGACTATTGTTTTGTTATTATGAAATCAGACCTTGTAACAGCAGACGTATGTGTTGACAATATTAAATCAGTTAAAATATTGAACAAGTATTTTACAGTTAAAAAAGAATTTTTTAATCCTGACGACAACTGTATGGACAGACGATATATTTTAAAAAAAGAAAACTGGCATTAAAACCAACAATAGAAATCGACAAAAATTTTGGTAGGAAAAAATTAAATCCCTATGAATTACAATCCAAAACTCAGATCTTTATTCTTACTTTTTGTTTGGGTATCAACTTCTAACTGTAAAATAACCTTGCAGACCCAAGTTAGTGTTTATGTTTCTTGCAAATATCGTGGTCGTAAAATCGGAACACAACTATTAGAAACACTAATACTAGAAAGTGAAAAAGAAAAATTTTGGGCTTTACAAGCAGGAATTTTTCCTGAAAATATTCCAAGTATTAAAATTCACGAACAACTTAGTTTTAGAAAAATTGGACATAGGGAAAAAATCGGAAAAATGAATGGAGTTTGGCGAGACACTTTACTTTTAGAACGAAGAAGTAAAAAGATTGGAATAGAATAAACAAAATTTCGAAAAAGATAAACAACTAACAACTATAAAAAACCATGTATAACTATCAATTTATTTTGAAGAAAAATTTATTTACAAAATATATATTATTTTTCATTTGTATGTTTTATTTCATTACAGCAGATGCGCGAATTCCTTATGGTAGTAATAATGCAGTTGGAAAGTTTATTTCGTTGAATGGAGTAAAACATTACTACGAAGTTTACGGGCAGGGTACACCATTATTATTAATTCATGGCAATAGCACCGGCATAAAAGGCTGGGCGGCCCAAATCGAGTACTTTTCTAAAAAATATAAAGTGTACGCTTTTGATTCGCGTGGCAGAGGAAAATCCGACATCGGAAATGACTCCCTTTCATTTACGGAAATG
>JBDSFC010000272.1:0-5278 GCA_039919745.1 Bacteroidia bacterium
GTTTCAGTTTTAGCGAGAGTTTGAGCCTTAATAAAGTTGTGAAGTGCTCTTTCGTTGTCAAGATCAGTATAAAGGTCGCCCAATAAAAGATAATAGAAATGATTATTATCGAGGTTTAGATCTTCTGCAGCCATAATCGCTTCCATTTTACCATTCACTTTATATAAGGCATAGGTGCGATTTAATGCTGCGCTGGATGTGTAATTTATTTGTAATAGGTTATCATACAAATCGAGGATCTCCTGCCATTTTTCGTTCTTATCCTCTTTCAAACAATGAAGGTATGCTATACGTGCCTCAATATGGTAGGCCGTTAGTTCATCTCCGTTCGCAGATATGTGAAAGTAAGTTATTCCCTGATTAATCAATGCATCATCCCATAAATCCTGATCTTGCTGATTGTACAGAACAATTTCTTCTTTATTATTTTGACGCGCGTTGAAACGCGACGAGTGGAAACACATTAATGCCAATAATGCATTTACTTTAGGAAGATTGGTCTTTTCAAAATCGGTAAGCAAGATGCATAAACGAATAGCTTCTATACAAAGCTCTTTTTGCAATATTTGATTTTGAGTGCGCGAGTAATAACCTTCGCTAAATAGAAGATAAATAATATGAAGCACGTTGTCCAACCTGTTATCAACCTCCCATTCTTCAATCATCTCCAACTTTCCAACCTCTATTTTTAATTTTTCTTTTGCCCGGAATAATCTTTTATTTATGGTTTCTTTATTTGTTAAAAAGGCTTCAGCTATTTCATCAATGCCAAAACCACATAAAATTCTGAGTGCTAAACCAATTTGAGATTCACTCGCAATTACAGGATTGCAAACTGCAAACATCATCTGCAGCTGACTATCCTGAATATTTTCTTTTGTAAACGACAATTCGTTTGCATCATTAGAATTTTCGTGAGTAGCTCTTAATTCAGGCATGATCTTATCGGCATAAATTTTGTTTCGCCTAAAATGTTGTAATGTTTTTTGTTGTGCAATCTTATATAACCACGCCGTGGGGTTAGCCGGCATACCTTTTATAAGCCAGGTTTCGGTTGCCAATAGAAAAGTTTCACTAACAACATCTTCTGCTATTTCAATATGCTGCAATCCAAAACGCTTGCTGATTACGGCAACCATTTTAGAAAACTCTAATTGGAATAATTGTTTTAGATCTTGTTGTTTATCCTCCATTATAACAGGCAGTGAATTTTTAACAGGTCTTTAATTTCTATTTACGGGACGAATTTCAACACTTCCACCGTTTTCGAGCACGGGGCAACCATGAGCAAGCGTTATAGCTTCCTCTTCGTTCTCTACTTTAACGATCACGAAACCACCAAGCATTTCGCGAATTTCAACAAATGGGCCATCTGTGATAACACCACCTGATCTTAATACCTTACCCTGCGGTACTAGCTTATTTCCCGGCGCACTAATCTTTCCCTGGACCGCAATTCCTTCAGACCATTCTGCCCACTTTTTAGCAGTAGCTTCAATTTGTTCGGGTGCCATTTTACTTCTGTCAAAGCTAGGTTGCCTGAATAATAATGCGAACTCTTTCATGTTGTTTTTTTATAGTTAATGTTAATATTATTTATACCAGTGTAATGCTTGAGAACATTAAAATTGGACATTATTCCCACAAAAATAGTCAAAACGATTTCTTATCTCACTGCTGTAAACTTCTGTTTTATAGTTTTCGATATTGATTACAGTTCAACTCTTAAACCAAACGACGGAAAAATCCCTAAACCATCGTAATATCTTTTACCTGTGATTGGCTGTAATCCTTCTGAACTTTGATTAAATCGGTTTAAGATATTTACAATATCTACGAAGGCAGTTACAGCCAATTTTTTTACTTGTACGCGATAATCCACACGAGGATCTAAACTTATATAGTCGTTTAACCTATCTGCATTCTTTCCTGTTATTTCCTGGGAGTATCTTACAGTATTAGGATCATTTAAAACATTGTAATGAATTGTATAACTGTCTTTTGGCCTTCCCGTTGCATAACGAAACTTTGCAGAAAAAACCCACTTATTATTCGGTTTATAACTAATCAACACACTTGCGATATGTGGTTGGCTGTAAGTAAAATTATATTCGCCATTACCATTATGATCATCTCTGATAGACTGCATGTAAGAATAACCAACCTGGCCATAATATTTTTTGGATAGTCGTTTTGTGAGATTAAAATCTGCACCATACGCATAACCAGTTCCATCATTGTTTAGATATATTTGCCCGGTTTTAGGGCGCAATACTAAATCGTCGAGTTGTTTGTACCAAGTTTCAACAACCAATTTTAAGTCTTGTGAAAAATAGTTTTTGTAGCCCAATATGTATTGAATTGTTTTTTCGTTTTTTAATTTATTTTCTTTTGGCTGATCTGCCACATCCTGATACAATGGATCCTGATAAAAAATACCAGTGGCAAAATTGATACTTTGTTTTTGGCTAAGTGCAATACTTCCACTTAACCTTGGCGATAACGTTTGCTGCTCGGTAAAGCCAGTGTAATCATAACGTAATCCAGTGTTTAGCGCTACGATTTTAAACAACTTAAATGAAAAATCAATATAAGCTGAACCGTTGTACGTGTAATTTTTATAAGTAGAATTAAAATAATCAGGTAAAATAATTAAATAATTTTGAGTAGTATACGGTCTGAAATCAGTTTGAGTAAATGAATATAATGTGTCGGTGTGAGAAAGGTGTCTCGAATAATCAATATCAATTCTCGCTAAATCAATACCTGCAGTTAAAGTAGCTTTTGTATAATGCTGTGTAAAAATTGATCTGTAGCCAAATTCAGATTGCTTACTTGTTATACTTTGTAAGTTGTTTTCAAAACGAGTACTATCTTTATTTACAAATTCACCCTGAGCATTTACCATTGGCGTAAAATTTCCGAATTTTAAATTGGCATCAATCAGTTTGTAATAAAGTATATTTTTGAAATAACTATTTTTACTAGTTAAGGTTCTTAAATTTATGCCAAATGTGGCCTTGTTTGTTGCTGTGTTCGCTAAAATTGTATTTTCAATGACCTTACTTAGTTTCGCGTCATCAACTGTTCTTACAAATGCATCAGGATTATACATAGCTAATACCGACAATTTATTTTTGGAATTAATTTCGGTTGTTGTTTTTATCATGTAATCACCATAAGACGGAAGTCCGAGCTGTCTGAGACCAACAAGACCCGTGAGTAAATAAAAATTCTGATAACGTGCAGTTGCAAACACGCTCGTTTTTTTATGAAGATAACTTGGACCATCGTAAATTAAAGTTGCACCCAGCAAATCAAACTGGCCACTTATTGATGGCGTTTCTCTATTACCTTCTTTAATTCCAAGCCCCAAATAAGATGCACTTTTTCTACCATACTGTGCAGCAAAGCCACCACCCTGAAAAGATGCGTTATCAATAGCCCGGGGAGCGAATATGCTAAACCTTCCACCGTTGGGATCATTGAACGCACTACTTCCCTCTAAATGGGACACTTCAAACATTGGTATATCATCAACCATATAAACATTATCTCTTACACCCTGACCGCGAACCGCTATAGCAGAGAATTGACCTCCGCTGCTGGAAACACCAGGTAAAATACCGATAGCTCTAAAAATGTCTCCCTGTGCCCCTGGGTTTCTGAAAATTTCTTCTCTATTAAACGAATATGCCGATACCGGCGTCATTACGTTATTTTCATTTCTAAAAGTGCTAACGACAACCTCGTCCATATTTTTCGCATCATCGAGCAATTCAGTTTCAAAATAATTTATTTTGTCTCTTACTACGACTATATCTGTAAGCAGTTTTTCCTGAAAACCCAGAATTGATATTTTTAAAATATGACTACCCTCAGGAACATTATTTATTATAAATACACCTGTTGTATCTGTTGATGCAAACAACATAGTATCCTGAATAACAATTGTTACACCAATAATTGGTTGTTTTGTGGATTGCTCGATGACCTTACCTTTTATAGTTCCATTTTGTTGACTATAAGATATGCGTACAACTAATATCATAACGATAAGTGTAATGTATTTTTTCATAAGGTTTATTTTATTTGTTTAATAAGCGATTTCGATTATGGCTTTGTAAGATTGTTTATTATCAATTAATTTGATAATTCCGTTAGCGAGATCAGCCCTGCCTATTTTGGAAGCTTTTTTTAAATTTGAGTTTATTTCTGTTCTATATTTTCCTGTTAACTCCTGATTTGTTAAGCGGGGAGGGCGAATGATAGTGTAATCAAGGCTACTCGATTTTACTTCCGACTCCATAATTCGCATATCGGCATAGGGATGTTTTAATATTCTTTGAAGAATATTTTTTACGAGGAAGCGCATAAATAAATTCATGGTCGGATTTACCTCCAAGCCGCCAGCGGAGATACAAAGCAAACGACTTTTATCTTGCCTTTTCATTTCAATCATAATATTATCTACACCTTGAGAATACACCTTGGTAGGTTTAAGACTTGTGCCTGTGCCTAAAGCGGAGATAATTACATCCTGGTTTTTTATCGATTCGCTAAACGTGTTGCTATTCATAACATCACCTTTAATGATGATCAGATTTTTATGCGAGAGTAAAAAAGTGGAGGGATTTCTAACTACAACCGTCACTATACTTCCAGATTCTAATAATTGTTTTGCAATTTGAAAACCAGTTGCGCCAGTTGCGCCGAAGACTAATATGTTCCTGTTTGAATTGTGATTTTCCATTTCATTTTTTTGTTTGTGAAAATGATAAGACATCTTTTGGAACTACACCTAATTGCATCAACATACCTAAACGATCGCCTTGAATCCAAGCTTGTTCAATTTTGTCTTCGCTAAAACGATAAATGGCAATTGCACTATCAACAGTCTTTTGATTAGTTGCAGGAATGCCCCGAAACGGACTTGTATTTGTACCCACCCACGACCATCTCACCATTACCTTATCGCCCTCTGCAATTATGTCTTCAATTGTCCACTTCACATCCGGGAAAGCAGCAATAACTGCGTTAACCGTTTCTGTAAACGCATTTGCTCCCTTTTCGCCTCGGATGCCAATGTAATCGCTGGATATTAAATCGTTAAGTAGTTCGATTTTTCTGTTGTTCAGAATATTCTCATACAGACCACGAATTGTATCTTTGTTTTTTATTGTTTGTTGATTTTCCATTTTTAATTTTTTTTAATTAATGGTGGGGTTATTTTTTGTTATTTGGATTAGGACGTGGTTGCACTTCGCATATTTCAACT
>JBDSFC010000293.1:0-6819 GCA_039919745.1 Bacteroidia bacterium
ACATTATTAAAATCAATATTAATGGTAGAAGTACTAACACCACCACCAGCAGATTGCGCGTAGATTCCTTTTATTTGTCTCGTAGCAGCGGCGGCGCCTGTGAAAGCAGAAGATAAACCTGAAACAAAGTTATTATAAACTCTGATCTCATGAGTTCCTGTGATTGCGATATTGGCTCTAATACCCGAAATGCCAGTTGTGGCACTCGTACTTAGATTTTTGATGTTTAAAACCTTATTATTATATATTTTAGATACTCCTTGTAATACATTTAAGAAAATACCATCAGAAATCACCGAACCATTAACACTAACATTTTGAACTATATTATTATTTATTGTTATGCTGCTTTGGTTTAAGGCTTGTACACCATAAGAGGTTGAAGTACCATTTCCAATATCGTTTGCGGTTGCAGCTCCAATTAAATTAAATAATGAAGGTGTTGAAGATGTTAACATGTTTGAAAGATCAGGAAATGCTGCATTACCAGAGAATAATACACCGTTGTAAACATTAGTAACCATTACATCCATAAATGTATTATTTGAATTTGCTCCAGCTGCAATAGTTGGGGTGCTCGAAGCTCTTGTTTCAAAACCAATTGATGAAGTATTTGTGCGGCTTAATGCAACAGTAACATTTTTTACCGAACATAAAGTTGTACCAACTGCAGGAGATTCATTTATCATTGAAATACCTCTGTCAACAATTAAACCAGTTAAAGTTGTTAAATATAAGTTACTTATAGTAACATTATTAGAACCTACTAAACCAATAATTGGCTCGTTTCCGTTACCAAAGGCACTTGTAGAGCCAGGGCTAATAGCACTGCCCGCTGTAGATCCATCATAAGATAAAGTACTTACACCACTCGTTGGTTGAATTAGAATACTATTTGTTGGAGATGAGCCCACTACTTTTCCAATAAAAATCGGAAAAATATTATGACCATTTATTGTTGTATAATCATATGATGATTGGGTTAAATTCAAAGTAATTGGTCCGGAAATACCACGGTGATTTATATCTGCTATAGCTTCGTTTATGGTTGGATAAGCTTGACTTGTACCAACATTATAACTACCACCTGCAATTAATGACGGTGTGCCTGGAGTAAAACGATAAAAAAGCGTAGGCCACTTAGTTGTTGCATACATAAAAGAGTTTCCAACAAACGCCGATCCGGTAACCGCATCTAGATAATTACCATTTCCTCCTGTCACACCTTCAATTCCAATCGATGCCGACTCTGATGAAGGGTAACCCGCTCCTGTTAAAGTTGGGCTATAATGAAATTCAATAACATTTGTTCCTTCATATAATTTTAATTGAAAAACAATTGATTGAGTAGAAGTTGTATAATAACTCTTCGCATTCCATTGAATTGTAAATATTTGAGATCCTGGAGTTCCTGTAGTTTTGTAAACTATTGAATCAGATCTTAAATCATCCCACCAAGGTCCAATACTTAAATTCGGGCCGGTTGTATTAAATAAATTTGTGTTGCCATTTTGAGATGCACTCGCTAAAGTACCAACAAAAGATGCCCATCCATTTGTAGAAACACCCATTGAAGTATAAGTTGTAGCCAAATAAGTGAAATTAAATCCAAATGGCAGATTATCCTGCGTAACATCGTCACCTGACGCTGTTGAAAGAGTTCCGCTTCCTGCACTCGTTCCTGAATTAATAGGTACAAAAGGGGCGTTAAAAGTTGTTCTTATCATTGGCAGTTGGCCAAAAGCTGATAAACCAATAAATATGGCGGCAATCACCATTAAATTTTTGTAAATTTTCTTCATTTTGTTTTTTTATGGTTTTAATTTTTAATTTAAAAGCTAAACGGTTAATCGAAAAGGTCAAACGCCTCTAAAAGGGTTTAATGACAGGTTTAAGTGAGTTAACAGTAGAGCTAAGACAATAAAGGTAGGAAATTGTTAAGTTCGATTTATTAACAATCAACTAACAATTTAGTTAATTAACATTTATTTAATCGGTTCCAACCAACTATTTACTAAATAATTATGTAGTGGGAGTAAAATTATTACCAAGATCTTTAAAAAATAAAAACCCTCTTTTCCTATATGGAAAAGAGGGTTAAAATTAAATTAAAAGTTAAATTATTGTTTCACGATCTTAATTACTTCAACCGTGTTATTTGATTGGATCTTAATATAATAAACACCATTTGCTAAAGTATTGATGTTAAAATCAATTTTATCATTTGAAGTTGTGTTTGAGATAATAACTCTTCCTGTAAGGTCCATTACCTGGATATTCTTAACAGAACCATTATTTAACTCAATTGTGAATTCACCAGTATTAGGATTTGGATAAACTAAAACACCAATAGATGAAGCCGCTTTTGCATCAATTCCTGTACAAGGAGAAACAGCTTGAGAAACTACAAAATTACTTGAACAACCATTTGTGCTACCAGTAACTGTATAAGATGTTGTTACAGTAGGTGAAACAGTTATTACCGTTGAAGTAGCCGTTGTATTCCAGCTATATGTAGCAGCACCACTTGCCGTTAATGTTGCAGTTTGGCCTACACAAATTAAGCTTAAAGAACTAATAGCCGAAACTGTAGGAATTGCATTAGCAGTAATAGTAACACTTGCGGTAGAAGTACAACCTGCACCTGAATCACCTATTACACTGTAGCTTCCTGTTGCATTAACTGTAGGAGAAATTGAAGCGCCATTAGCTCCTGTGCTCCATGTATAAGTACTTGCACCTGTAATACCAATATTAACGGTATTTCCCGCACAAACTGTTAATGTACTTGTTCCGATCACTAAAGTTGGAGTAGCATTTACAGTAACCGAAGCAACTGTAGCGCCTGCAGATACACAACCTAAAGCATCAGTACCTGTGATTGAATAACTACTTGTTGCTGTAGGCGTAACAACCGGGCCACTTGAGAATGTATACGTTGTAGCACCTGAAGGATTTAATGTAAATGAACCACCTGCACAAATAGCACCACCTGCAACTGTAATAGTTGGATTAGGATTTACTGTAACAGCAAATGTAGCAGTGTTAGAACAGTTGTTTAAGTCTGTTCCAATAACGTTATACGTTGTATTAGTCACAGGAGAGTCAGAAATTGTACTGGTAGTAGCAGATGTGCTCCAAGAATATGTATTAGCACCACCAGCTGTTAAAAGAATTGGTTGTCCGTTACAAACAGTTGTTGTTCCTGTAATTGCAACTGTTGGGTTTGCGTTAACAGAAACAGTTATTACACCACTTGCCGAACAGCCGTTAGCATTAGTTACAGCAACAGTATAAGGAGTTGTAGCAGTAGCTGCATTTGCAAAAGTGGTTCCTGTAGAAGTAGAGCTTAAGAAAGTAGAAGGAGTCCATGTATAATTAAGTATAGGATTAACACCACCTGTAATAGTAACGATGTAATCTTCAGTTTCTCCATAAGAAGATTGTACTGCACAAGGATCAATATCATTAGTTGTAGAGTGATCCATTTCTCTAACGCGTAAGCGAACAGTTCCGTTAATTGCAGTTAAAGGAACAGTAAATACGATGTCTGTAGATGTTGGTGCAGCGCCAAGATTATCAACCTCACCTAATTTTTCGCCACCATCAGTTAAACTTCCATTTTGGTTATAATCAATAAAAGCAGCCATATCATTGCTCGTATAAGTTCCTGCCTGTAGGTTAATAGTATAAGTATTTCCAGCAATTAATGTTGTTGTTGTAAGTGATTGTGGATATAAAGTGTAATATGGAGCAGCTAAACCAATTGAAGTATTAGTAAGTGTTCCTAACATAACACTGCTGATGTAATCACCAAAGGTTGTACCTGTTGCGTAAGTTCCCTGACAATAAGATAAACTTGGACTTGAAGCAGATGCCATTAATGTTGCATTTCCACCAGCACAAATTGAAGCCGGGTTAACAGTAACACTATTCATAACAACGCCAATATTAACAGTAATTGTGGTAGTTCCGGTTTTGATACATCCTGATGCGCTTGCACCTGTTATTGTATAAATTGTAGTAGAACCAGGTAAAGCATTTACTGAAGCTCCAACTGAACTTGATAAACTTGCTGATGGTGCCCAGGTATAATTTGATGCACCTGAAGCCGATATAACAACTGATGAGCTACCAGGAACACAAATACTTGGACTTGAAGGAGTAATTACCAAAATAGGTAATGGATTAACACTTACCTGAACAGCAGCTGCAGTTGCACTTGCGGGACCGTTAGTACAAGTTATTACAGCAGTATAAAAAGTATTGGTTGTTAATGCGGTGGCATTATAACTAGAAAGTGTTGCACTGGCAATACTTGTATATGGACCAGCTAATGCAGATGCAGAATACCATTGATAAGCAATTCCACCGGCAGTATAAGTAGTTGATAAACTTAATGTGCTGTTCGCGCCAGCACAAATTATTGATGGATTAGAAACAGCACTAGCAGCTGCTGGAACACCAGCACAGCCCGCAGGTGCAGGTCCTGTAACATTAACTGTATGACAAGAAGCATCTGTAGTACAAGCTGTTGGGCCTGCTACCGCTAAATGAATTCTATATAAACCGGTATACGCAATATTTACAGCTAAAGGAGGAGTACCCTGAGCATAAATAATAGTACCAGCGGCATTTTTTACAGTAATATAATTACCGGCACCACCAGTAGCGTTTACTGTATAAATTCCGGTAGCGGTAAAACTATCTACTGAATATTCACCCCCAAAATTACAGGTTGTAATTGTAGTGATACCCGTATTTGCAATACTTATTGTACCTGACGGATACTGAGATGCACTTGAACAAAATGCGGCAGCTGAAACGGCCACATTATGGCAAGAAGCATCTGTTCCACAACCAGGACTTAAAGATACGTGACAACGATAAACACCAACTGAAGGTATAACAACACCTAATAATGCATAACCAGCACCAATAGGGTTATTAGAATTATCAGTGATCGTTAAATAATTTCCGGCACCACCGGTTGCTGAAAAATTATAAGCACCAGCTGCTGTGAAATTTAAAACAGAATATTCACCTGCAAAATTACAAGTTGTAATATTAGTAGTTGCAGTTGAAGCAATATTGACTGTTCCGGACGGATATTGACTGGCCGAAAAACAGTTTTGCGCATTCATTTTTATTGAAACTACACTTAGTAGCACAATAAACAATTTAATTGATTTGTAAATTTTCTTCATTTTGTTTTTTTAATTTTAATTAATAAACTAAACTATTTAGTAAAGGGTTAAACGACAGCTAAAAGGGTTTAATGTTGCGTTTAACTCAGTTAATAGTAAAGTGGAAAGGGTAAATGTAGTCAATTGTTAAGTTCGGTTTATTAACAATTAACTAACAATTTAGTTAATTAACATTTATTTACCATATTCTAACCAACTATTAACTAAATAATTATGTACGGGTATTTAGATATTTACCAAAATAATAAAAACAAAAAAGCCCCCCGGTTTCACGGGAGGCTTTTAATGAATAAAAATTTATACTAGAAATATAAGTTAAAACGTAAAGTACCTGTTGGACCCCAGATTGAGTTTTTTCCATCAGTATCTAAAGAGAAACCACCTTGTTTCGAACCTTCAATAGTTGTTTGACCTACTACATTTGATCCTGAACCAGTATTTCCTATTGATTCATATTCTGCATCTGATTTACCAGTTTTGTTGATACCAAGACCCCAACCAAACTCTCCACCAAGACTCATTTTAGGCATGAAAAAATATTCAGCTCCTACAAATCCACGAACACCAAAAGATAAGATAGTACCTGTTTTAATTTCAGTAGCACGAGCAGAACCAACTAAACCATTGATACCAGGATTAGCAACAGGAACGTTATTCGCACCAGCAAAAGCATCAGCAGCAGTTACACCAACGTTTAAAGAAGGAGTTGTAGTTGCAGCTAAACCATTACCGTATTCAAATTTATCTTTTGTCATGTTTACATAAACACCAACTTCAGCGCCGTAATAACCTTGTAAACGGGTCTTACCTTTACGCATTTCAGTACCTACAGCTAAACCAATTATATTATTTGAATGTTTCCATGTATTTTCTTTTTGAGCAGTTGCATTTGGGTAGCCAGTTGCTGTTCCTGATGCAATTGCGTTAGCAGCTAAAATATCATCAACCATATTACGGGTTTTAGTACTGTTAAAACCAAGTCTAACAGATGCGCGATAAACAGTTTTAGCATCTTTAAAATACCTTCCGGTAATAGTTTGTGCTGTAGTAAGGAAATTCCATGTTGGAGCCTGATTTGAACCTCCACCAGGATTTGTAGTTCCTGCTTTTCCAAAAAAGTTACCTGCATAATTTAAAAACGGAGTAGCGTCAATTGCCAGCCCCCAGTCACCCGCTTCAGGTAAGATTGGCTCACCCTTTTTTGAGGTTAAATCTTGTGCAAATGCGCTGGTTACCCCAAACGCCAATGCAACTAGTGCGATCGATTTTTTCATAGTTGTTTTTTTAAGTTTATTGTTTAAATAAAAACTATCACAAAGATATTGAATTCAATATTATATAGTTTTTTCCAAAAACTGATTATCAACAAAATAATGTTAATTGCCTGACTTGTTTTGTAGTAAGGGCACAAACTTAAAGTTGCCCAGTATTTTTTTATCGAAGCTACTTTCGCTCATTTTTTTTAGCCATACCATCTCCTGGGTTTCTCCCTCCCCTAATGGTATCAAAATAATACCGCCAACTTTTAATTGTGCTAAAAGATCATTTGGAATATATGGCGCGCCGGCAGTAACAATAATTTTATCAAAAGGAGCAAATTGCGGCAGCCCTT
>JBDSFC010000341.1:0-5981 GCA_039919745.1 Bacteroidia bacterium
TAGCAATTGAATAAATAATGGTGATGAATGATTCGGTTAGACCAACAGTAGCTATAGCATTTTGCCCAAGCTTACCAACAAAGAACATATCTACAACAGCAAATACACTTTCCAAACTTAATTCCAATATCATAGGAATAGCCAACAGGAACACTGCTTTGCGAATGCTGCCCTGTGTATAATCTAACTCTTCGCCATTAAGCGATTGTTTAATTGTACGAAAGAAAGTAGAAGTTCTACTCACTTTTCCCTGGTTTGTCATATTGATTTTTAATACAATTTGAAAGGTTGAAGCTACAAAATTGTTTTTAATCTTTTAGCCTTACCATACATCTAAGGTCTTTTTGGCCAATATACATTTCAACACAATAGCCATTTGGATCAAGATCTGGGTTCTTTAATATTTTTTGGAATGTTTTTTCTACTATCGAAACATCTTTAGTATAGTCTTTAATAAGTGCACCAATATATTTTCCTTGTTTAAGAATAAGCGTATCAAAACCCAACGTTTCTCCTTCGCCCTGGTACGATTCTTCAACTCCGGCTTTATAAATAATACCTTTATTATTTTCCGGCCTTGAGACCCCATAAAAATGACGGTCTTTTATGTCGGGTAATAAATTCTGTAATTTTTCGTGTGCTGCTGAAATACCTTCCGGAAAAGATGTAGCGGTAACATAAAAAATTTTAATATCTTTTTCTAAATTATATTCTTCCATGATCAAACGTATTTAAACAATTTTTATTTCATCAGACAATACCTCTACATTAAAACCAAGTTCTTTTATTAAGTTCATTATTTGCTCAGTTTGTATCGGTTCTGTCCTGCTTTCAATTCGTAGTATCCTGTCGCAATCCTCCAGGTCAAAATTAACTTCGTATTCTTTAAAATGTTTATTGATCTCATTTAGCAACATATTTGCCTGATAAGTTTCATTTACATTTGTTTGGAATACTTCTACC
This sequence comes from Bacteroidia bacterium, assembly GCA_039919745.1. Classification (GTDB taxonomy): domain Bacteria; phylum Bacteroidota; class Bacteroidia; order B-17B0; family Aurantibacillaceae; genus Aurantibacillus. The sequence continues at coordinate 964 of JBDSFC010000341.1, forward strand.
ATTTATTTTTCGAGATTGTTCTTTAAATTATTTAAACCAATTTCAAGGTCTTTTGACAACATACCTTCCATCATAGCCGACATAAGATTCATCGGGTATTTAGACTTGCTTTTAAAACCCCATTTTACTTTTGTTTGTTTTTCAGAAATAGATTGTGTTGCCATTGAGGTATCTGAAACACCAACAAAAGGTTTTACAAAACGCAGTTCCATTTCTATTTTTTCTCCTTCACTTATATTTTTGATCTCCTGCTCTCCTTTACCAACATTTTTATTTTCGCTGTCCCAGCTATAAACAAAGCCAACTGCACCATCTGTTCCTTTATACTCTTTTTTCATATTAGGATCAGTCATGTTCCATTTACTGTATTTATCCTGGTTTTTAATATGTTTTATATACTCAAACACTTCCGGTTTACTTTTGTTTATGATCACTTCACGCTCTATAACAGTTTCTTTTTTAATAAATAAAGCAATGATCAATAGTAAAACTATTAAACCTACAATGGCCGCAATGATTGTAATTAAAATATTCATTTTTTTATTTTTTAAATGTTAGTATATCAAATTTAAAACTTTAGTTTAGTTATTGAATGTTATTCTTAAATTTTATTCTTTTATGATACCATGCATACGATAAAAAACCTAAAGTTAAAGGGATAAATACCGGCACCCAATTCTCAGCCGATTTGCCTGTACAAATAATTAAGTAGATAGCGCCAACAAGATCGATCACAAGTCCGGCATAAGCCCATTCTTTTAATCGTGGAAAACCCGGAATAAGAATAACAATTACTCCCAGCGCTTTTGCCACTCCTAAAAAAGGAACGAGATCTTTTGTTAATCCCATTTCTTTAAAGCCATCTACTGCCAATTGCATCACCATAATATCCGGTACTGCAGACATAAACATAAATGCCGAAAATAACCCTGTAAAGATCCAATAAAGGATGTTTGTTTTTTTGTTTGTTGTTGCCATTTTTTTTGTTTTTTATAATTATTAAAATTTAAGTACCCAGTTCATTCCAAATTTATCTGTTACCGCTCCAATAGTACCATCAAAAAACTCATGCAATGGATGTGTAATTTTTCCCCCTTCAGAAAGTTTCTCAAAAAAAGAATTTATCTCTTCTTTTGTACCGCAGGCAAGTGCTAAAGAAATCGTATTTCCATGCATCATTTTATCAGATCCCATATCAGAGGCCAATAAAACCAAATTATTATTTGTTAAACTGGCATGTAAGATCCTGTCTTTTGCATTTACCGGCCACTGATCTGCCATTGGTGACCCACCAACTGTTTGCAGGTTCAATTCACCTCCAAAACAATTTTTATAAAATGTCATTGCCTCGCGGCAGTTACCGTTAAACGTGAGATATGGGTTGATTTGTGTTGTTTTCATTTTGCTTTTTTAAGAACAGTAGTATTTATGATCACAAAGTTAAAGCGAATAGGTTACTTTTAAAGGGGGTAAAAACGCCAATGTGAGGGGTTGATTGCGACAATAATTTATATTATTTTTGAAGCAGTAAACTATGAGTGTCGAATAAAAAGCATTCATCAAAAAAATAAGACATGAAAAACATATCTATTCTTGTTCCAAAAGGTGCTGTAGCCTTAAGCTGCATTGAAGGATCTTTTAAAGCTTTTACAATTGTTAATGAATTTTTAAAAGGCATGGGCAAAAAGCCTTTATTTAAAGTGAATTTGGTAGGATTAAATAATGATGCACAGGTTTACGATGGCTTATTTAAAGTACATCCAGATATAACAATAAAGGATAATTTCAGATCTGATCTTATAATTATCCCCGCTGTTAATGGCAGTTGGGAAGAGGTAGTTAAATCGAATAAAGATTTTTTTCCATGGTTAAATAAACAACATAAAGCAGGAGCTGAATTGGCAAGTTTATGCGTGGGCGCTTTCTTACTGGCATCAACAGGTTTATTAAATGGAAAAAAATGTTCAACGCATTGGTCTGCTGCGAACGATTTTAGAAAAATGTTTCCTGAAATAGATCTGGTGGATGATAAGATCATTACAGACGAACATGGCATTTATTCAAGCGGTGGTGCCTTGTCTTTTTGGAATTTACTTTTATATATAATTGAAAAATACACCAATCGTGAAATGGCGATCCAATTATCTAAATATTTTGAAATAGAGATAGATCGTTATGAGCAATCTACTTTTATTATGTTTAGAGGTCAGAAAGAGCATGAGGATACGCAAGTAAGAAAAGCGCAGGAATTTATTGAAAGTAATTTCCAGGATAAATTATCTGTTGAGCAATTGGCAGATATGTTTGCCCTTGGTAGAAGAAGCCTTGAAAGAAGATTTAAAAAAGCTACTAATAATACAGTAGTCGAATATATACAAAGGGTAAAGATAGAGGCCGCAAAAAAAAGTTTAGAAACCAGCAAGAAAAACATCAACGAAGTAATGTTTGATGTTGGTTACAGCGACACCAAAGCTTTTAGAACAGTATTTAAAAAAACTACCGGCTTATCGCCGATAGAATACAAAAATAAATTTAACAGAGATTCTGTGTTCTTATAAATAAATAATTTACACAAAAAAAAACCCCGGTTTCCCGGGGGCTTTTTTGTTTACTTTTTACAGCAATCAGTTTTCAAACACTTATCTGTTGGTTTACAAATACCAAACGGACAGTCTTCACATCCTGTTGTGCAATTACTTGTTGAAGCCAATACAATGGCTGTTGAAGCGATCAATAAAGATGCGCCTATTAAAATTATTTTTTTCATGATTTATTATTTTTAACTGTTAATTAATTTGATTGTATTCGAAATTAATCAAACAGTTTTTGGAGGCTGCCATTGATCAGCAGTAAAACCGGTTAAGGTAAATTGGTCTGCTAAAGAATTATTTATAAAATTTACCGCAAATACGTTTATCTCTATCTTTTTATTTTCAACAGTACAAGCAAAACAACAAACACAGCACTGACAGGAATTACACATCTTTATTGGACAACCGTCTTCTGTATTTTCTTTTTCACAAGAACCCTTAGCATTAATATCAACACGTGATACTTTACAAGCCATGTTTTTATTACACGTAATTATCATTACTGTTGGACAAACAGTAATAATAAAAAACGAAACGAATAATAAATAAACAAGATCTTTCATTAAATCAAATATACAAAATGAAATACTATTTTTTACCGGTTCATTTTAAATTGTGATATTATGGGTATTTTATTCCTCCTACACTCATAAAAAGACAAGACTATTATGTCTCTTTTTAACTTTTAGTATACACCTATTATTCCCATTAACTGGATTTTAGTCACAAATTTACAGGTTACCGTAAGCATTTAATGTACTTTTTATCATATTCGCTTATAAATAACAATAGCCGCTAACAATGGCATAATAATTGGATTGTTTAGTTCAGATACTTAGAACAATGATCAAAAAAACAGAGTGGTTAAAAAGTAATGTACAGGATTTTTGGGGAGAAATAGCACCTTGTAATCACTTACTTCAGATATACGAGAACGATTATGTATTTTTAAATTCACTTGAGGGCTTTGCAGGAAGTGGTATATTGGCAGGTGATAGTGTTATTATTATTGCTACAAAACAACATTTACATGCATTAGACGCCCGTTTAATGGATCAGGGCTTTGACCTGCCCGATCTAATTGCAAAAAAACAATATTTTCCGCTTAATGCAAAAGATACTCTTGCTAAATTCATGATCAATGGTTGGCCTGATGAAGTTTTGTTTATAGATCTTGTAACAAAACTTATGCGTGAAGCAAAATCTGATAATAGAAACGTACGTGCTTTTGGTGAAATGGTTGCTTTATTATGGAGCCAGGGCAATAATGGCGCAACAGTAAAACTGGAACATTTATGGAACCAGTTTTGTGAAAACGAAGAATTTTCTCTTTTTTGTGCCTATCCAAAAAGTGGTTTCACACAAGATCCAACTATTTCTATCGAACATATTTGTTCAGCCCATTCAAAAATTATTTCAGGTGAAGCAGGCTCTTCAACAGAGATAATTTATAAATCTGCTTGATCATTTTATTTCTCATGCGAAAGAACTGCGATGTAAAATTAATTTTACTTCTGAAACATTTTTAACCAGGTAATCGCGTCATTATAGTCTGTGAAAAATTTAGCTCTTACTTTGCCGGCACTAAATTTTAGTAAAAAATTAAGAGAGAGTTTTTTTACGTTATTATCCGTTAAAACAGCGCGGGCAATTGTTAAGCTTTGAACCTCTTTATTTTTAATGTAGGCTTTTGCTTTAGACTCAAACGTAGGATTATTAACAAGATCGATCAATTTAATACAAGGTTGATTACTAGTTAGGTTTTTCATCACCAAAAAATTATCAACTGCATCTTCATAGTCCACTACAACATCTGCAAACATAACTACATGCAAAATATTATCTTCATCTACAAAAAATTCACCCGTCCTCGTCTTAATAGTCTTCATTATAAGACAAACTTACAAAACAAAGAAACGCAAATAAGTTAAAGCGTGTTAATTGGCTTTAATATTATATAACTGGTAAGATACTTATTTAAAACTTCCGCTTTTAACAACAGTAAATTTGTGTTTTAGTTTTAAGAACCAGCTTTCAAAATAGCGGTATGAAAGCCATGCCGTTAAAATCGTAAGAGCTGTAACACCAATATATACCAGCAACTGGGAAGCAACAGAGTTATCCACTTCAAACCCAATATACTTTAAGAATCCAATAAAAGCTGCCACTATCATTAAATGATACATATACAAACCATAAGAGATGTTGCCAAGGAACACAAACACTTTGTTTTCAATTTTGATAATTGATTTAGGATTTAAAGATACATTTAAAATAATTATCAAAAACAAAACAGAGTATATAATAAAAGCGGCATCCTGCAATTTATCAGGAGTAAAATAAACCAAAGCAAAAACCGCGGCGATCGAAAAGATCAAAAGATAATTATTTAAAAGTAGTTGAAAATATTTTTTCTTAAAAACCATC
>JBDSFC010000342.1:0-12384 GCA_039919745.1 Bacteroidia bacterium
GTTTTATAAAAGTAGATGAGAAAGAATTTTTTACCCGGGATTAAAATATAATGTATGATAAAAAAAATTGAACATATTGGTATTGCGGTAAAAAATTTAAATAACAGCAATGAATTATTTAAAAAGCTTTTTGGCAAAGATCATTATAAAGTAGAAGCTGTTGCTTCAGAAGGCGTAAGCACTTCTTTTTTTATGTTGGGTGAAACCAAAATTGAATTATTAGAAGCTACTAATGAAAGTAGTGCCATTGCAAAATTCATTGAAAAAAAAGGAGAAGGCATTCACCATATTGCTTATGAAGTTGATAATTTAGATGAAGAAATGGCGCGCTTAAAACAGGAAGGTTTTGAATTGATCAATACAACACCAAAAGATGGTGCAGATAATAAACGTATTTGTTTTTTACATCCAAAACTACTAATGGGGTTTTGGTTGAATTATGTGAAGAAAAAAAATAAAATTAATTTTACTTATGACTGATATTAAAATAAATATTCAAAATCCGGATAAAACGGTTACAACAATTGAAGCTCCCACGGATATGGGCTTGAGTTTAATGGAAATACTCAAAGGAAATGATTATGATATTTTAGCTACCTGTGGCGGAATGGCTCTTTGTGCTACATGCCATGTAGAGGTATTAGAGGGTTTTGAAAAATTAAATGAAATTACAGATGATGAGTACGCCATGCTGGATACACTTCCGAATATTACGCCAACATCACGCCTCTCATGCCAACTAAAACTAATTCCGAAAATGGATAACATCACAGTCAAGATCTGGGGCGATGGAGTTGTATAGGGTTGCCACAGATTACGCTGATTACACAAATTATTGTTTATCAAAATTATAAATCTGTGTTATCTGTGAAATCTGCGGCTAATATTGTCGATCATCCAAAATCTTTATAATGATTCCAGGTAATGGAACTCATGTTCTTTCCGAAAGCAAAAGTTACGTATGCTGTAACCCCGCCATGAAAGATCAGCAAATGCATAAAAGCCGCGGCCCTGTATCCACTCCAGTATGTAGCTGTCGAATCTAAAGTAATTAGTGCGGTTGGTGTACACATAGTTACAATTAACGTATAAACAAAAACGGTGATAAATAAATGGTCAAAATTCTTTAGTGGCCACGAAAGTATTTTTCGATGCCATTTTAGCGGCTTGCCCCATTTATGTATAACACAATAATTACCGTAATTGGTTGGTGCAAACAAAACAGACCCTCTTGTTATTTGTTCTTCTTTAAAGGCTTCAATTGGTGCAAGTATTTTAAATCCTTTAAGATCTTTATGATAAACGCTGTTTAAATGTTTTATTTTCAAAACTGCTTCATAAGGTATTTCAGGTTTAAAAAATTGACTATCAATAAATTTTAACCGGTAATCAAGAGCGATTTTTTTGATCTCAGAAATTTTAAAAATTTGTTCCCTGTCCATATCATCCTCATCTATCAAATCAAAGGAATTATTGTAGTGTTTTAAATTCTTTAAAATTTTCTCGTCAGAAAAAAGATCACGGGCAAGGATACGGTTTGCTTCTTCAATAAGATCGTCTTCCCTGCTGCGTGTTTTATTTCTCAGCCTGGCCAATTCATCTTTTATATCAACACTCTTCATGTCCCTTGATCTAATAAGGAATTATAGCTATACCGAACGAATACATATTAATACCATTCACTCCTCTATCCTTTTGAAAAACTTCGCTGATATAATAACAGGCAGTAAGACAAATTTGCTCAAAACCAATTCTGAAATTCACGCCATAACGAATGTGATTTATATTCTTAGTATTATATACTCTTAATTTTCCATCATCATCCACCATCTTTCTAAAATCATTGATCACATACCCGCCCTTAACACCAAATTCCATTTTAAATTTGCGGTCTGTTTTGCTTCTGAATCTTATCTCTAAAGGAATTTCAAGGATCTTTTCATTATAGCTATTTGTTTTATAAGGCGTAGTTTTAGGTTGAAGCTCGGTAATTACGTTTTTGGTATTATTGGCGCTATCCAATTTGTAAATGAAATCAGCATTACTATGGTAATTATGACTAAAGATGCCAATACCATAACCAAAACTAAAGCTGGAACGGCCAATTGGTTTGTCAAACATAAATGCAAAATTTAAACCAAGGCTCCTCCAATTAGTTTTAATATCAGGCGGCCCGCCTAACCATGCAGTACGGTTAATTTCAATGATCAACCGGTCACCGGGTTCGCCTTTGTATTTTTTTATGTTGAATTCATCGTCTGGTTTGGGTTTATCCTTTTGCGGAGATTGCGAAAAGCAAAAAACAGATAATGATAAAGATATAAAAGTGTATAAAAGTTTAGCCATTTTTTAGATCTGTTGTGAACACCAAATGTAGTGATAATCACTTAACCAGACAATAGGGTTGTCGCTATAACCTACGTTTTTACCTCTTTTTTAAAGATATAATATACAGATCGCCAACCCGGTTAAATGGCCATAGTGTATTTACGGTCAATTCGATGTTTTTTAAAACACTAAAAAGTTTAGGCCATTTTGCCGGGAACGTTTCTTTAAATGTTGGTGGCATAAAACAACCCAATGAACGGCTTTTTACCACTTCATAATTTTGACCAAAGGCTTTTTTAATGTAAGAAGCAGAATAATAATAGGTAATAAAATAATGCCCTTCCACATGAGATCTGGCACCTTTTTTCCTTAACCGTCTGAAAGCATAATTAAATCGTCCTTTAAAAACAGCCATCCATTCCCAAAAACAAATTGGTGCTATCATTACAAAATGGGCTATGCCATCTTTTTTTATTTTATCGTCCAATTGTTTTATCACCAACGACAGATCATCCGCACAATTTAAACCGCCAAAATTTGAGAAAACATGGTCGAATTTTTTTTCAGAATTCACTGCTGAAATTTCATTAAACGAACATTTTTGGAATGAGATATGATCTTCCAATTTGAAATTTTGCACTTTTTGTTTTAATTGCTCAAGCATGCCTTCAGAATTATCTGTTGCATGAACATGTAATTTGTTTTCAGCAAAAAAAACTGCATCCAGGCCAGTTCCGCAATTTAGTTCGAGCATTGATTGCCCTACTTTTGTATATTCTAAAACATGCTCTCTTACAATATTTCTGTAAATAACTTCCATTGGATTAGAAGTAGTAATACTATCAAATTTGGAAGATTGCGCACTGAAAGCGTTACTTACAGAATTTTCCTGTTCCTGGATATGATCTGTTTTAATCATTATACAAGGCTTTTTGCATTAGGTTCTAATGCCTGTAATTTTTTCTTTAATTGCTTTTGTCTAAAATAATAATACGGGCCAAGAACCATGCGTTTATTGATTTTTTTATTCTTTAATAATTCCAGTGATTGTGAGGTTCTGAATTTGTAATGAACAAAGCGTTGCAAAAAACGATAAAAGTTAGCCTGGTAAGTACTGTTAAACATCAGGTGAAGGTCATCTGAATCTTTCCAGTTTTGTTTTTCCACCAATTCATGTTTTACATTGTCATAAAATTTTGTGCCCGGCAAGGGATACGAAACCGAGATCCCAATATCGTATGGTTTTAATTCATTTACCATTAAAATGGTTTTTTCTATATCTTCCATTAATTCGCCGGTGTAACCGAACTGCAAAAAGAAGCAGGGTTTTATTTTATGTTTCTTTAATAATGCCGTTGCTTCTTTTATTTGATCAATAGTTGTTCCTTTATCCATAGCATCAAGCACTTTTTGAGAACCGCTTTCCGCTCCCATCCATACTTCGGTACAGCCAGATTCTGCCAGGTATTTAATATTCTCATCTTCCAGTAAAAGATCTGCGCGACTTTGGATCTTATATTTGATCTTAACTTTTAATCCTTTTATAGCTGCGTTAAATTCTTTTAACCAATTTGGTTTTAAACCAAAAATATCATCGGCAAACCAAATATGTGTAAAGCCAAACTTGGCTTGCAATGTTTTAATTTGTTGCGCTATATTTTGAGGAGAGTGCGAATTATAACGATTACCATAAACGGGTTTTGCGCACCAGTTACATTTATATGGGCAACCACGAGTGGTCACAAAATTAATTGACAAATATCCATGGCCTGCCAGCCATGTTTTTTTATACGGCGTTATATCCACAAGATCCCATGCTGGTAAAGGCAATTGATCAAGGTCTTTTAAAACCAAACGTGGGGCTGTTTTTACAGGTTTATTATTTTGACTAAAGGCCAATCCATTTATACTATTAGGATCAATTTCTTTTTTCTTATTCAGTTCATTCACTAATTCCAAAAGCGTTTGTTCGGCTTCACCAATTATTATATAATCAGCGCCATTTAAAAAATATTTTTCTAAATGATCTGTTGCATCAGAAGAAGAAACAATTACCGGAATATTATACACTTTGGCCAACTCCTGCATTCTGAAAGCTGCCTCACGCATATTGGTTAAACACATTTTAGTTAAGTAATTGAACGAATCGTCGTAAATAACAAAAACGTCCGGCTTAAATAATTCCAAATGTCGTTTAATATCATCAGAAGAAGATGAAAATTGCAGATCAGCCAATTTCACATCATAACCATTCTCACGTAAAACAGCTGCCGCATAAAGTGTAGCTAAAGGCGGAAATGGAGTTCGCGTTTTTAATTGTTTATTATCAAAATGAAGAAAGTATGAATGTGTGAAAAGAACTTTCATTTAAGAGGTAATTACTTTTATCTTTTCTAAACGCAGAGTCAATTCAGCAAGTACTTTTTTTTGGTACCCGCGCGGGTGATGCTTTGAAACATTTTTACGGCTCCGTAAATTAAGGTCAAAGTCTTCTTTACTGAAATTGGGAAATTTCTTTTGCCAGGAAGAAAGTGTAAGCTCAAAACATTTTTTGTCTAATGCATTGCCTAATTTTCCGCTAAATAAAAACTCGATTAGTCCGAAAAAATATTTCCTGGTTCTTTCCTTTTTCAAAAAGGATGAATTAAATGTTATTTTATTTGGAAGAAGTTCACTGGTCCATTTATTGGCGAATAAAAATTTCTCAAATAAGCCTTGGTTATTTACAGGAACCAATGTCCTAATTTCAGTTGCAACAAATGCATTTTTATCAGGAATCTCAAGATTGTTTGAATCAACAAGGTAATTAATACAAAAATATTCTTTTGAATTAAGAAGAAAGATCTTTTTAAAGGCAATTAAAATAGTGCGGCAAAGCCACAATTTATTTGGTGTAGTAATGATAAAGTAATCAATATCCCCATCCTGTTCTAATAAACCTTTAGAGCAGGATCCCGAAATACTAACCGATTCAACAAAAGGGAACCTAGCTATAAAATTGGCATAACGTTTTATTGTTTTCTGTTTCTCTAAAAAAAGTGCTTCAGAAGTAACACGCTTTGTTATACTTTCCAAATTTGCTTTTTCAAGAAAATAATATCCTTTTGATTCTGAAATTAATTTAAGTTCGATTAATTCGTTTAAAATTAAATTAACCTGCGGTTGGTTGGTTTCAATACTCACAAAATCCAAAACCTGGTTTGGTTTTAACGGATAGCTAAAAACATCAAAATAACTTATACAGCTATAAACTGCATATTGTTTTTTTGTCAGACTTATTTGATCTGTTTCTACTTCCGTCATGTTTCTTTTGTAATATTAAAGATAAAGTTTTTTTCCCATTTTACTTTCTTTTCAATTACAAGGTTTAACAAATAATTATACTTTTTTGCCAGTTTTTTTATCCTTTCGAGGTCACAATTATCTGCCAATATCATAAAGATCTGCGAAGAAGCATTAGAATACCCCGACAACTCCTTAAATAATTTCTCGAAATATTCACCATTCCCGCCACAATCCCAGGCGAAATCTCTTTCATTTTTGGCGTAATTAAAAAAATATGGTGGATTGATCAGTAAAACATCAAAATTGCTTTTTGGAACAGCATCAAAGAGGTCAGACAAATAGATCTCAAAATTTCCGCTAGCGGAAAAATTGCGATTAAAATTTTCTTCGACACCTTTTACAGCAACAGCATTAATGTCAAAACTAATTACTTTGGCACCTGAAGAAAAGGCAATGAAACTCAACAAACCTGAGCCTGCTCCTACTTCACACACTTTTTTATTTTGCAGATCAAGTGTTTTAATAAAATCTACAAATACTTTAGTGCTAAAAAAATAAGCAGGATGGAAAACACCCGGATAAATTTTTAATTTGATCTTGCCATAAGTAAACCACCTTTCTTTTTTTAAATATCTTTTAAGAAAAGGCTTTACAAAAACATCATATGTTTTTTTATGTAAACGATCTAACATTAAAACCCTTCTATTTCAGGTTGACGGTACTTCCAGATCTTTTGAAGTGCTTTTATCTCGTAGGGGAATTTATAAAAGCCAGTGTGATAACGAAAACTACTCCAATTTTTAATAATACTTTTTTGCCATTGTTTAAAACGAATATCAGATGTAGTAGGATAATAACCATTTAATACTGTTTCAAAATTTTTAATTTTATCGATCATGTATGGTTTTAACCAGGGCGTTAATGGATTTTTTCTAAGATCAAAATTTTCCCATGCCGGACTTATCCAATCTTCTAATGTTTCGGGGAATTTGAAGCCACTTGCCAGAACGTTGTTATACATATCCGACCCTTCCGTTGGCACAGGGCTATAGGTATAAATAATTATTTCAGTATTGGGATTTACAGTTTTTACTTTTTTGATAAAAGCGATGTCTTCATCAATTTGTTTATCGGCTTCTTGCTCAGTATCGCTTGGAATTCCCAAAACAAAAGAATATTCAGGAATGATATCAAATTTTTTTAAACGTTCCGCAAATTTCAAAATTTGTGCTCCCGTTTGCGTTCCGCCTTTATCCATTTTTTTGAGCACTTCGTCGTTGCCTGTTTCCGCACCAAAAAATATCATTTTACACCCTGCTTCTCTAATTATTGCCAAAGACTCATTCTTGTATTTATCCATGGTATCGATACGTGCTTCACCCCACCATATCATGTTTTCTCCCTTAATTAGTTTTGCAAATTCAACCACACGCTTTTCAGAAACAAAAAAATTATTATCATGAAATTCAATAGCGTCACCATTATATTTATCTTTTAATAATTTTATATCATTATAAATTCCTTGCGCCGATTTGCCTTTCCAACGGGCATTGTAAATAGGAACAACGGCACAAAATGAACAGGTAAACGGACAACCAAAACTACTGTGATACGCAATTGTCTTTTTTCCAAGGTAGGTCTTACCTAAATAACGTTGCAAGGGATAAAACGAATTTAATTTTTCGTATGGTAATGCGGGAAGTTTATCAAGATCCAACAATTCTTCTTTTGCTGTTTTTACGATCTTATTATCTTTTTTATGGATCAGATTTTTGATCGTATCAACCGGTAGATTGTTTTCAATAGCATTTAATAGTTGAGGAAACGTATTGTCGCCCGGACCGTTAACGATATAATCAACATAGCCTGAATTTAAAACCGAGGCAGGTTGGTTGGAAGGAAAATATCCCCCCCAGATTATTTTTAGATCAGGATAAGCTTGTTTTAATTTTTTTGAAAAAGGAATTGCCTGTCTTAATTGAGGGCCGGGCATTACCGTGCAACCAAAAACATCTATTTTTTGCTCTTTAAAATAAGAAAAGATCTTTTTTTCAGGATCAGATTCAAGATTACCATCTACAATAATAAACTCATTCTTTCCATCAATACTTGCAGCGATCTGCAGAATACTATTTGGTATTCTGGGCTTTGAATTAGCGCTACGTGGGTTGAATAGTAGAATCTTGAGTGGCATTTTTTTTATTACTTATGGTTCTGATTTTAAAGTATAAATATAAGCTAAAAAGGCTTATAATATTAGAGAAATAGCGCCCAACACATCAAAAAAACGAATAAATATAAAGGATAAAAGAACATTAATAGTTGAAGAAATTAAAACGCCGGTTAAGATTACACCGTGTTTATTCTGGTGTGTATTAAGGTATATCTCTAAAAGCAAGAACGAATAAATAAATAAATTAAAAAACACAAGTACTAACATGGTACTTGAAATATTGAATTTATAAAAATACAAAGTGATAAAATAAAAAAAAGGCAAGGCGGCGGCCGACAAAAAAAATGTCGCTGCTAAAAAACGCCGCTTATCCACTAAAAAATGTTCTTCTTTTGATTTGAACCAAATAACCATTTGCCGTGAAAAAAAAGCAGTGATGATCACTTGCGATAAACCAATTAAACTACTATAAATATGGTAATTGATGAGTTCTTTTGATCCCAGGTAAAGTGATGAAATATAAAAATCTGCCTTGGACAATAGAAAAGAAAAGAACGCTACTAAAAAGTAATTTTTTGTTTCTTTTAAAAAAGAAAAAGGGTTCATGAATTGAAAAGACAGTTCATTATAAAACAAAATAAACCCGATCAGCATTTTTAAGATCTCAGCGCAAATGATCAAATAAAAAACATAATTCGAAGAAAAATTAAAATTTAGAAGATAGGCTATCACAAGAGATGCAAGGGAAATAAGGTCGACACAGGCAAAAGCAAAGTTTTTATTTTTTGAAACTGAATAAGATTCAACCACATTATTGCCTGATCTGAAAAACGTAAATACAAGGATAAAAAGCAATGCTTTTAGATCGAGAGGTACAAAAGCTAAAATAATACCAAGAACAAAAAACAAACTTATTCTGAGGGAGAACAATTTTGAAAATACATTCTTTGTGTCAGTTTGAGAAGCAAATAATTTAACACTGTAATCTTTCAATCCCCAATTAAGAATAATAAGCAGCAAATTACTTACCGTAAAAAAAACGACAAAGATTTTTAGGTCAGTTTGCAAATTAAGAGCTATAAAGCCAAAACAAACAAAGGCGTTTAGCAAAGAAGATGAAACACCTCTTATCGTATTAGAAAAAACAATACCTGTATTTGAGCTGGCTACTTTCAAGTTACTCTATCCTATGTGGTTCAATTAATTTTACATAATACATACCAACGCCTGTATTTTTATCACACAATTGAATTAAATATTTATTATTTACATAAATAGCCTTATGGTTTAGCGATCTAAAAGCTGTTGAATCAATACTCGCAGATCTAAAATTAAAAACCTCAACTGTATCCCTGTTTCCAATACAAGTAAATAATTTAATGTGTGTTGGATCAACATCAAAATCATAAACTATACCCGTTTTTGGTCTAAATTCAGGCGTATTTTCTGTTTGATATTTATAAAAAACCAAAGCAGGCAATATGAAAATAACCAGAGCAATGCTAAAATATTTAAGGTCGAATTGCATTTTTAATTCACGTACAAGGATCACAAATATTGCCAGCAAAAACCAAGGCCGGGGGTATTGAAAAATTAACGGCATACTACTAAGTTTATAAAACGGAATATTACAGGCCAGAAAAAACAGCAAACAAATTACTGCCATTTTTTTTATTGAAATTTCCTTTTTCAAAAAAATAAAAGGAAAAAAAACGACCAAGCCATAAACAGTGGAATATTTATTTAATAAGGCCAATACAAGTAATGAGATGACAAAAGAGACGAATACATTTTTCTTTAAGATAGCAGTTACAAAAACACTAGAAACGAAACCATAAAAAAGCAATTGTATGATAACAGCAATAATAGTTGAATCAATAAGAGGAGAAGGATTTAAATACGGATGAAAAACAAAGGCATTTAATAGAAAAGTATAAACGCTTTGATTATAATAAGAAAATGGCTCTGTAATATCATTCAGGGCCAGCCTTGGAAACACCTGTAGATAATAGTAATCCGCCACCCGATTACTAATAAAAAAATAAACGATAGCTAACACAAAGCTTGTAAATAAAACGATCCACCCTATTGTTTTCCAGTCTTTTTTAAAAAAAAAGATGATCGCAATAAAAGCGGGGAAGATCTTTAAGGCGAATAACACAGCAATAATTATCCCTAGCCTCATTTTTTCATCATCTTGTAAAGCAATATAAAATTCAAATAATAAAGCTGTAATTAAAAGATAAGTTTGCCCTTGATGAAAATTAGAGTGCAAGGGTAGCAGAAAAATTATTGGCAATAAATAAAAAGAGAAGTTAAATACTTCTAATTTCCTGGTAAGTCTCTCTAAAGAAAAACAAAAGAAGATCAGTCCAATTAAACTGAAAATAAATTTTGCTACTGCTAATTTTAAAAAAGTAAAAGGCCAGTAAAAGATCAATGAAAAAGGCGGAACCGGTGCATAATTCTCAAAAAAAGTGCCACTTTCATGATTTTTGATCTGCTCATTAAAAAAATGAATGTCCTGGTAAAATTTTAAAGGATCTATTCCTTCTCTAAAAAATTTGCTTCCATAATAATAATTACCAAAGTCCCCAATAGGATGGTTAAATGTGATCGCCAAAAGAATTAAGCAAAATGCAAAAAAGAAAGAAATAAATTTTCGATGTTCTGACCCCTGAAATTTATTTTCAAATAACCAGCCTAACTTTATTTTTATAAAATTTTCTATAATACTTAAGTTAGTCCTGGTAAATAGCTTAATCGATCAGCAACTTCTGACCATACACCTGCTTGTTATCGCTTTCTATTTTTATAAAATAAGCGCCTTTCACAAACTGGCTCAGGTCTAACGTTGTTACTTTACTTTCTGTTTTCCTGGTGAGTAACACTTTTCCTTCAATATCCATTATCGTTAAAACATGTTCTTTTTTTAACTCTTCTTTAAATTCTACTGTGCATTTATGTTTTGCTGGATTTGGATAAACTTTTACCCCAACATTACTAATTATATTTTCCCTGATGCCAACAGTGCTTGTGTCGGTAGAATTACCAAAAGTATATTCACCTAATTTTAAAGTATCCACTTCAACATAACCCGTTTTGTTACTTGCAACAAATTTATTTATGTTCTTTACAACTTTCCAATCATCGGCCGCATTGGCCCTGTAAAAGATACGGATGCTATCGCCATTTACGATCGTTAATAATGTATCCATATAAGCATATGATCCACCGTTTACTTTATTACCATCGTAATTAAACCTTGCTTTTGAATGAAATCCCGGAGATAAGATCCCTTCTATTTTCCAATAATGCTGATCTGATAATTTATGGTTGGAAGAATTATTTACAAACGGATCTGGTTTTACGTAATTATGAATTACACGAATTAAACTTGAATCTGCTCCTTTATTTTTTACAGTTAAGAATACCTTACCCAGAGCATAATTTAAATTTGTAACTGTTTTTATCACTTTTATTTCGTGAGAAGTAGCGTCGCCAATTTTATCGTCATAATTTAATGCATGGTAAACAGGATTAAAAGGAAGGTTTACTGTAAAATTTCCTGTTGCCCCATTCATAGTAACTGTTCTTGTAACGGTAGACCAATCATTCTTAAAAAAGGTGATCTCTAACGGTACATTTGTGTGTAACACTGTGGCGCCATACAATTTTTGTTTTAAAGATATAGCAGCGTCTACATTTGTTGAACTTATTTGATTATACTTTACAGAATCGATCGAAAAATGAGACCAGCCACCTGCTAAAACCCAGTTATTAAAAAAATCTGTTAAGTTAAGACCGCTGCTTGTTTGCAGATAATTTCTAAACTCAATACTATTCATGCTTTTAAAAGCGTTTTGTTGTAAAGTGTATTTTAAGCCGTTAAAAAAAGCCACGTCGCCCATATAACCTCTTAATGTATGCGCAACATCAGCACCTTTTTTGTAAACGTGATCGCCATAAGTTAAACTATGAGGTATACCACTTATTGCCCTGAAACCACTTTCTTTATGTTGCAAAAATTGCAATAAAGCATCGTGTTCTGTTTTTACTGAACTTAAATATTTTGTGTGACCATATTGCCATTCAAGAAACATATAAGAACTAAATGTTGCCATACCTTCATTGATCCACATATCTTCTGCAGTTTCGCAGGTAGCAAGATCGCCCCACCAATGATGAGATAATTCGTGCGCCATAATGTCGGCCTCATAACTTAAATTTCCAAGAACAGATCGCGGATATGCAATATTGGTAGCATGCTCCATTGCACCGCTATTAAAAGGTACTGCACTATATCCAAATTTATTCCATTTATAAGGGCCAAAATAATTTTCGAAACCTGCAATGCAATTCGTTAAATGAATAAATCCATTTTTCATGTTGGTTGTGTCTGATGCAACTGCAATTAATTTAATGGGCTTAACACCTGTTAGCGTATTCACTGTCCAGTTTACCTGTCTGTAATTTGCTAACGCAACACAGGCAAGATAGGTTGGGATCTCATCGTTCAACACCCAATTACGTGTACGTTTAGTGCCAACAATAACATCCGAAATTAATTGTCCGTTGCAATGCGCACGGCGGGTTGT
>JBDSFC010000360.1:0-2748 GCA_039919745.1 Bacteroidia bacterium
GGTGCTACAGTTATTGGTGCGCGTGATTTTTTAGTGGCTTATAATATTAATTTAAATACAACATCAACGCGCAGAGCTAATTCAATTGCTTTTGATGTGCGTGAAGCTGGGCGCGTTGTGCGTGAAGGAAATTCTTTAACAGGAAAAATTGTTTTAAATGCAGATGGTTCTCCAAAATCAATTCCGGGAACTTTGAAATCGGTAAAAGCTATTGGTTGGTACATTGAAGAATATGGTGTTTGCCAGATCTCGATGAACTTAACAAACATAAACATTACACCTGTACATATTGCCTTTGACGAAGTTTGTAATAAGGCAACGGAAAGAGGAATTCGTGTAACAGGTTCTGAATTGGTTGGATTAATTCCATTAAAATCGTTATTGGATGCAGGAATTTATTTTCTAAAAAAACAACAACGCTCAATTGGTGTAAGTGAAAGCGAATTAATTAAGATAGCCGTTAAATCAATGGGGCTGGATGAATTGGCACCGTTTAAACCGGAAGAACGTATCATTGAATATTTATTAAAAGATAAATCAGATTCAAAATTAATAAGCATGGATCTTGCTGCTTTTGCAGATGAAACCGCAAGTGAAAGTCCTGCACCCGGCGGTGGTTCTATTTCTGCATACGTTGGTAGTTTAGGGATTTCTTTAGCAACCATGGTGGCAAATTTAAGCTCGCATAAAAAAGGTTGGGACGATAAATGGGAAGAGTTTAGTAATCATGCTGAAAAAGGACAAAAAATTAAGAACGAATTATTGCGTTTGGTAGATGCAGATACAGCCGCATTTAATAAAATTATGACGGCTTTTGGTTTACCAAAATCTACTGATGAAGAAAAGAAGATCAGAACGGATGAAATTCAAAGTGCTACAAAATTTGCCATTGAAGTGCCATTTAAGGTAATGCAATTATCTTACGATAGTTTGGAAATTATTAAAGCGATGGCAGAGATAGGCAATCCAAATTCGGTGAGTGATGCCGGCGTTGGCGCTTTATGTGCACGTACTGCAGTTATGGGCGCTTTTATGAATGTGAGGATTAATGCAAGCGGTTATAATGATAAAACATTTGTAAATGATATTCTTGCCAAAGGAAAAGAGATCGAGAAAAAAACAATTGCTACCGAAGCAGCGATCTTAAAAATTGTGGATGAGAAGATAGGATTGTAATATCGTAGATGTTTTAGCCACAGATTTCACAGATAGCGCAGATTTTTAATTTAAATGTAGTCTGTGTGAATCAGCGCAATCCGCGGCTAATATTACAAGATCTATAAAACGTTATTTGCCTGTTCTTTGATCTTTTCCAACTCATCTTTCATTAACACAACTAATTTTTGCATCTGAGCATCGTTGGCTTTTGATCCAATAGTATTTATCTCGCGACCAATTTCCTGGCTAATGAAATTTAATTTTCTTCCCGGAGATGTTTCTTTACAGGTATCAATAAAATAATCCAAATGTGTTTTTAAACGCACTTTTTCTTCATTAATATCTAATTTTTCAACGTAATAAATTAGTTCTTGTTCAAAACGGTTCTCATCAATTTTTCCTTTACCAATAATATCTTCAATATTACCACGTATCCTGTCTTTAATAGCATTGATACGAACCATGTCTAATGTTTTTATTTCTTCCAGGCAAGTACCGATCTTATTTAAACGTTCTTCAAAATCTTTTTGTAACGAAAGACCTTCCATATCACGGAATTTATTTAACTGAACAATGGCTTCGTTCACACATTGTTTAATTTGTTTCCATTCATTCTCGTCGGTTTCCTTACGCTCGCTTTTTAAAACATCCGGAAATTTTAAAACCTGGTTTAAAGCTTCACCAATAGGCTCATTCAACTCTTTTGCCAGTTTTTTTAATTGTTCGTGATATGCTTTTGCAAGATCAATATTTATTTCAACCGGCGTTTCTGCTTTTTTGGATTCGATGTAAATGCTCAGATCAATTTTACCACGTTCTAATTGTTTAGAAATATCATTACGTAATTCTAATTCATAATTTCTTAAACCGGAAGATAAACGCAAACTAATATCAGCGCCTTTGCTATTCAAAGAACGGATCTCCACATTAATTGTTTTGTCTTCTAATTCTAAAGTGGCTTTTCCAAAGCCTGTCATTGATTTGATCATGTTGTAATTTTTTGAGTTTTTTTGTTTACCAGGTAAAGTCCGCAAATTATTAAAATTCCTGAAAATATTTTTATAGGTGTTAATTTATCTTCTCCCATAATAATAGCAAATATAGTCGCTAAAAACGGTTGCAGATAAATATACATACTAACAGTGTTCGCGCTTAGCGATTGTAACCCATATATATTTAAAAGATAAGCAAAAAAGGTAGTGGCAATTACCACAAAACAAGTTGCAAAAATAGCATGCCCTGTAAAAGCAGCCCAATTGGTATCTAACATTTGGTTTAATCCTATTGGGATAATGTATATGCTTCCGAATAAGAACATCCAGCGCATAACAGTTACTGTATTGTATTTTTGCATTAACGGTTTTACCATTACTACAAAAATGGCCCAGGAGGTTGAATTGATAAGCGTCATTAGATCGCCGGTTTTTGTTTCGCTGCCAAAATCAAAATTGCCTTTAAATAATAAGAGTATCATGGCGCCAATAATAGCAAGGCTTAAGCCGCTTACCTTTAAAAAAGTAATCCGTTCTTTTAAAATAAAAAGGGTGAATATAAAAACGATGATGGGGTTAGATACCATAATAATTGCTG
>JBDSFC010000370.1:0-8546 GCA_039919745.1 Bacteroidia bacterium
TGTAGTCCGGCAAACAATCAATGTACATTTACCGGAGGTATTATTGGCGGCGCGGCCAGCGTAAACAGTTATTTAAACGCGGGAAAATATGAGATGTATATTACTAATAACGGTAACGTTATTATACTTCGATTTAACAAACCAACTGCACCATTTGCCGGAATGTACGAGATCACACAAAACTCAGCGGATATACAAGATGGCCAGGTATACATGGATATTAAGCCTGCTGGAAACTTACAAAGTACAAGTATCGGGGCCGGTAAAGTATTTATTTCTGTAAGTGGGGGAAAAGCTACTGCGATATTTTGCGCTATTCCCTTTACTTATTTTGCCAATAATTTTACTGTTACCGGAATGGTAACAGAGCCATAATTTTCAAGATCCTTATCTGTATTTTACATTTACCAAAGATTAGATTCAAGTCATTAGTCACTTACATCGCGATGTTCTATTTTAATTAATTTTTTTGACGATGTAATTTCAACGGAATCAATACCTCCATATTTTATATTTATATTATTTAGATCTATACAAATGGATCGTTGCAAAATCCCAACAACGGCATTGTTTGCATAACCAAATAGTTTATCATTTTCAAACTGCCAATGATTATATATTTTAAAGTTTGCTATAACATCTTCAGCTTTTTTTATAAAATCAATAATTATTAAGTTAACCTCGTCTTTAGTTTTTTCGGTACAAGCAGAATTGAAATTTATTTTTAGCCCACAATGCTCGTACCAATACAAATATTTTAATAATTCAGAATTTATAAGCAGTTTTTCGGACCCTGTTATTTTAAATGATAAACGCTGTTGCCAATTTTTAAATTTTGGATATTTAAACAAATAAATAAATAGTTTTGTAAATAAGATAAATACACAAGTAATAAAAACAATAAGTAGAACCAATATAGCTAAATAGTCGTGCTTAATGCTTCGGTCATCCGTTAAGAACATCACCAACAATAGTATTGATAAACCTAGCAGAGAATATATTGCCACCTGGAAAAAAGAATCAGTAAAACTGCTGCTTGCTCCATGTTCTCTCAGGGCAAAATACAATTTAAATGAATTAACATTTTTAATATTATGTTCGATCGGTTCTATTGTTTTTTTTTGATTTAAATTCACATATAAAACTACATAATTTATGCTGAAAACTATCTAATAAATTAACTATCTCGATTATATTGCCAACTGCTTTTACTTTTAAATTAATTTATAATAGATATCAAATAATTAGCCGTATCATTAAATATTATTTACACGACTTATGGTAATTTCGACAATTGACTTTTTAATTACATTTATCAGAGAATACAGCATGGCCTGTTTTTTTGTTTTACTTTTTGGTGTTGGTAGCATCATTTTATATAAGCAAGATAAAAAAGGATTGCTTTCACGGAAATTAACTATTGGCATTACAATTGTAGCTGCTATTACTTTGTTGAGCTACGGCTTTATTTCTTATATCAATCCAAACTATACTTGCCTCGGGTATAGTACAGAAAATTTTAAAATATTAAAACAAGAAGAAAATGTATTAGCATGTATTGATGACTTTGGTTCTACGAGTGGCAAATTTACAGGTCATACTATTTGCAGACTGCAAGGTTTAGATCTTAATGATGGCAAATTGCTATATCAAAAATCAAGTAGAAGTTATCATGATGTGCTTGGTTATCAAAATGACGTTGTATGGATGCAATCTATTTACGAAGAATTGGATGTAAAAGGGTTTAATTTAAAAAACGGAAAAGTTTTGGTAACAATTGATGACGATTATTTAACGGCTAAATTTCCTGATTTGTCAACCGGCATTTATACTTGTAAATATAATAGTGAAACACAACTATTTGATATTGTTTCTAAAGATGCCAAACATATTTCGATAGATGCTATAACTAATAAAAAAGTAGAAAATGCTACTGTTAAAGTCAATCCAGATATGCATTATCTTATTACCAATAACGAAATAGTAGACGTCTATACAAATACAAAAAATAAAAAAGAAACTATAAGTAAACGCCAGCATTTAGATAGCATTCGCGATAAGCAATTAAAAAGCAGCTTAACATATGCAGAGTTAGATGCAGAGTACGAAAAATTACCAGACAACGGTTATAAAAAATATGCTGAGAGTCTTGTAAGTTTAAGAGGGGCTGAAAGGCTGAAATTATATGATCAAAATGGAGAACTATTAAATAAGGAGCTTGATTTTTTAAAAGCACAATTTGTATTATACGACTCGTTAACAAAAAATGTTTTTATACTTAGTTATAAAACGTTAGATAAGCTGGAATTTACAATAAACTGTTTATCATCAATAACAGGAAAATTGATCTGGGCAGCGAACAAAGATGATTTGAAGATTGGTGATTTTTTTATTAAAAATCCAGAATATATTACTGCTTTAATTTATAATAATAACGCCATTTTTGTTTTTGATGGTTTTGTAATTTCTTTAAATAGAAATAATGGCGAAGCTAATTGGCTTAAGAGAATGTAAAGTATCTATCAAATTGCATTTATATATACAACTACCATTTTTAATGCAAAAGGGTTCAAGCTATCGCTTAAACCCTTTTGCCTTTATCTGCAGACTCAAATTTACCATTCGAACCAAATAACCAGTCTAACTCATTAAACCGCTCTAATATCATAGCTAAACATAATAAATGCCTGTTACTAAGAATATTGCTAGTTGTCTTGTGACAACTACATCTTTTGAAAACTACAAAATAAAAAATTTTGTATAGTATTAAATGGCGTTTGGTGATCTTCTGTTACGCACTTTATTCTATTAAAGCCAATTTCAAATCGGGCTGACATGGACGTTTCATTGTATTGCTTTATTTCTAAACCACTGCATTTAGTTGGGCCATTTTCAGAAAACGTACCAAGTATTAAATAACCATTTTGATTAATTGAATCCTCTGCAATCGAAACATATTTATAAATTTTTTCTTCCGATGTCAAAAAATGAAATGCGGCTCTATCGTGCCAAAAATCAAATTTAACATCTGGCTGAAATTCTGTTATATCACTCACTATCCAATTCACACTTTTTGCTTTATCTCCTAATCTTGCCTTTGCTCTTTCAATAGCATTAGCGGAAATATCTAAAACATAAATGTTCCTATATCCCTTTTCTAATAAAGCATCAACAAAATAACTATCTCCACCGCCTACATCAATAATATTGGCATCAAGTGATAAATTAAACAATTCTAAAAACTCCATAGAAGTTTTAGGGTATGTTTGAAACCAACTTACTTCATTCTCTGCTTTTGTAGCAAAGACTTTCTCCCAGTGTTCTTTATTTTCCTCCATAGAGCGATTATTTTTAGTTACTTAAATATAATAAAATAGATTAATAATTTAAATTAAGTCCAACGCCAAACCCCATATCACTATCGTAGTGGGTTCTTATGCCAAAATTTTTATTTAGAATATATCTTAGATCAATCATATACTCTTTATCAGAGTTATACATTAGACCCAACCTTAATCGTTTTGTAATAGGTATGTCTTCACGTTTTAATTGTAACAAAACAGTTCCATCTGTAAACACTTCAGCTTCAAAATGAATTAGCATTGGTAAGGTATATGAAAATCCGGCTGAAAATGCTTGTCGTGTATCTTTTGTGTCTGTTTGCTTAAAAATATTTTCTTCTTGAAAATTAATACCATGTTTTCTGTAACGATAATCGTAACCAATGAACGGCATAAACCATTGCATTTTACCAATATATCGTCCAAGATGGGTTTCTATTTCATAGCCGTGCATATCCATGTAACCTAGTCGCCATTCTGACATTAAACTCCAACGTGTATTTTGCACCATAGCCATTCCATCATTACCATTTGTAGCTATGTCATTCTCTCCCATAAAATGAAATTTTCTATCATCGCTTTTTAATTTCCTAAAAGCGTATTTCGGGTTTTGAATCAATGGGTTTTTAGGTTGATTTTCATAAGTGAATACCCGACCCATTCCACTCATCATGTGGTATAAAATATGGCAATGAAAAAACCAATCCCCGTCAACATTAGCATTGAACTCTAACGTATCCGTTTCCATTGGCATAACATCAACTATATTTTTTAAAGGAGCATTGTCTCCTTGCCCATTTAAAACTCTAAAATCGTGGCCATGCAAGTGCATGGGGTGACGCATCATAGAGCCGTTGTAAAGTATTATTCTAACATTTTCTCCTTTTTTAATTAAGATTTTATCTGTTTCGGAAATCACTTTGTTATCTAAACTCCAAACATAACGGTTCATGTTCCCTGTAAGTTCGAAGTGTAATTCTTTTATTGGTGAAGCTTTAGGAAGAGTTGTTTTAGTTGGAGATTTAAGCATTGCATAATTTAATGTCACAATATCTGAAAGTGCATTTGAATTGTATTGATTTTGGTTGTTTCCCATATCCATGCCTTGCATTTTCATATCTGTTTTTTTTCTTTCTGCCCCTGTAATTTCAGGATACATTACCACATTCATATCCATTTGATTAAGGCTCATCTGCATATTCATATCGTCCAGATCTCCATTCATTTTCATCATACCATTCATCATCTTCATGCCTTCAAAATATTTTAATTTAGGTAAAGGTGATGCTAATTGTTTTATACCGTTACCTATATACAACGATGATGAACTTATTCGATCTTCGGAAGTTGCCAAGAATTCATAAGATGTGCTATCGTTTGGTATTGTAAGAATTACATCATAGGTTTCAGAAACTGCAATAATTAATCTATCTACTTCAACAGGGTCTACATCGTTTCCATCGTTAGCTACAACAGTAATTTTACCTCCGGCATAAGTCAACCAAAAATAGGTTGAAGCGCCTCCATTTGAAATTCGCAACCGAACTTTATCTCCTGCTTTAAATTGTGAAAGCTGGCTTTCATTTTTTCCGTTCATTAAAAATTTATCATAATAAACATCGCTCACATCCATAGCCAACATTCGTTTCCATTCGTTTTTAAGCTTGGTTTTAAAATGTTTGTGTTTTATCGCTTCTGCATAACTTTGAGTGGTTCCCTTTTTAATAGCAAACCAATCAGTGGCATTGTGTAGCATTCTATGTACATTTTTTGGATTGTAATTTGTCCACTCACTTAAAACAACAGGAATAGTTGGCAAATCGTCAATACCTTTTCTGAATATAGGATCGTCAGCTCTCTTATTCATAATGAACGAACCATACATTCCTATTTGCTCTTGCAAGCCGAAGTGACTGTGATACCAGTGTGTACCATGTTGTATGATCGGGAATTTATATAAATGTGTTGTGTTTTTCTTTATTGGCATTTGAGTTAGATAGGGAACTCCATCTTCTTTATTCGGCAAAAATAAGCCATGCCAATGCAATGCAGTGCTTTCGTTTAATTCGTTGTGCACATAAATTTCGGCAGTATCGCCCTCCGTAAATGTTAAGGTTGGCATGGGTATTTGACCGTTTACCGCAATCGCCCTTTTTTCTTTTCCTGCAAAATTTACAATCGTGTCGCGAACATATAGATCATAGCGTACTGTTTTTTGTGCATATACCAAATGGGTGAACAGTATAATTAATATCGCAAGTATTGATTTGAGAATGCTCATTGATATTACTTTATAGTTTCTATAGTTTTACCACAACTAAGCATTTGCGAACCATAATAAGGATTCTTAACAGTACTTTCTAAACTCAGCCAGTTAGCGCCTTTGTTGTTGTTATACATTGGACAATGTTGATAGTAAATAGGAAAATCAAAGTTTGCGACCTTAATGAGTTCATATATATATTCTGATAATTGTATGAAAGTCATTCTTTGTTCTTCAATATTATTTGATTTTGCGATCTTATCGGTTTCTGATCGTAAGTCCTTATATACTTTCATCCAAATTTTGTGTTGATTAGCTTCAAGTTTGTTCATATCGAGTTTTGAAATAGCTGCAGATAAATTTTCGGCTTTAGTAATTGCAGATTTGCTATCTGTTTTTACCAAAGCGTTTTTTATATCAGAGTAAGAATCAAAAATTAGCTTCAATTGATCTACCACATTATTTTGAATGTTGGCAACATCTGATTTATCAATTGTATTTGCAACAACTTCTGTTTTTACTTCTGTTTTTTTTCGGGTTCTATTGTATTTGCAACACTCAGGTAAATTAGCATAAGCCTCATCGGGAGCAAGAAACCTTTCATTGTCATAACCGGCTAAGGCAACTCTTTTTAAAATCTCGTCTTCAGAAGTTTTGGAAGCATCGAATGAAACAGAAGCTATTTTTGAGTCTTTATTCCAATCCAATTTTGCAATGTTCTTTTTATTGGCAGATGTTTCGATCGTTTTCTCGCACATTCCGCAATTGCCATCTATTTTTAGGCTTACTGTTTTAGCATCTTTAATTTGTCCGTTGCAGCTTGTACTTAGTAAAAGTGCCGGAACTATAATTAGGCTGAAAAATGATTTCATCGTTTTATTTATTAGGGTTGATTTGTTCGATTTTAAATCCCGCTTTTTGTACAGCAGAGATTATTTTTTCTGGATCGGCTTCTTCCGTTTCCACAGTTAATGTTTTTTCAGGCGTTAAAATATTTACATCCCATTTTTCTATTGATTTTTCCTCGTTTAGAAAAGGAGTTACTTTTGCCAGACAACCTGTACATTTTATTGTTGTTTTAAATTTTAGAGTTTCCATTATTTATTTTTTTTTAATTTAAGAAGTAAGCTGTTTGAGACTACACTCACGCTGCTCAAAGCCATTGCTGCGCCTGCTATCATTGGATTTAATAGAAAACCATTAATAGGATATAATATACCAGCTGCGATTGGAATGCCAATGATATTATAGATAAATGCCCAAAACAGGTTTTGATTGATTGTTGCTACAGTTTGTTTAGATAAAAGAATGGCCTGAGGAATTTTATTTAGATCGCTGGCTATGATAGTCATTTTCGCCACATCCATCGCAATGTCGCTTCCTTTACCCATTGCAATACTAACATCTGCCTGTGCTAAAGCATTACTATCGTTAATGCCATCGCCAACCATTGCTACGATTTTTCCCTGCGCTTGTAATTCTTTTATAAACGCAGATTTTTGAGCTGGAAGAACATTAGCTTTAAAATGATCTATCCCAACCTGCCCCGATACTGCTTTTGCTGTTTGTTCGTTATCGCCAGTAAGCATGTAAACTTCAATTCCTTTTTCTTTTAAATGTTTTATTGCCTCAACTGAGGTTTCTTTAATTTTATCAGCAATAGAAATTGCTGCAATAAGTTTAATGCCATCTGTAAAGAAAATAACTGTGTTGGCGTTTTTTAATTTTTCATCAACCCAGATTCTTGTTGAAGATTTTATGCTGATATTTATTTCTTTCATTAACAATTCGTTACCAAGTGTGTAATTTTTGTTTTGATAAGAACCCTGAATTCCTTTTCCACTTAGGTTTTCAATGGAAACCTCGTTAATAAACTTTGAAGAATCTGATAAGTGCTTAACGATTGCGTCCGCTAAAGGATGCTCTGATGATTTTTCGATACTGTAAAGAATATTTCTTAAATCTTCAGTCTCGTTCTCGAACCACTTTAAATCGGTAACAGTTGGTTTACCTTCGGTTATTGTTCCTGTTTTGTCAAGAACAATGGCTGTAATATTTTTTGATGATTCTAAACTTGCAGCATCCTTTATCAAAATTCCCATTGCAGCACCTTTACCAACGCCAACCATAATAGCAGTTGGCGTAGCTAAGCCCAACGCACAGGGGCAGGCAATCACTAAAACAGTAACCATGGCCAGTAAGCCTTGGGTAAACCCATTTTCACCGCCAAATATGATCCATGATACAAAACTTATTATGGCGATGGCAATTACAATAGGTACAAATATTCCTGCGATTTTGTCTACTAATTTTTGAACTGGTGCTTTACTTCCTTGTGCATCCTGAACCATTTTAATAATTTGTGATAAGAGCGTATCGCTTCCAACTTTTTCTGCTTTAAATTGAAAGCTTCCTTTTTGATTGATTGTTCCGGCAAATACCTGAGCATCTTTACTCTTTTCCACAGGTATTGGTTCCCCGCTTATCATACTTTCATCTACAAATGAATTGCCTGTTATAACAACACCATCTACTGCAATTTTTTCTCCCGGCTTAACGAGTAATATATTACCTACTTGTACACTCGCAATTGGCATTTCCATTTGATGACCGCCATCATGAATAACAATAACCGTTTTTGGTTGTAAACCCATTAGTTTTTTTATAGCGGAAGAAGTATTGCCTTTTGCTTTTTCTTCTAACAGTTTTCCTAATAAAATAAAAGAAATAACCACCGCCGTTGTTTCAAAGTATACGTGTGCATGAAGTCCTTTGCTGTGCCAATACTCAGGAAAAATCGTATTAAACACACTAAATAAATAGGCAACACCTGTGCTTAGTGCAACCAATGTATCCATGTTAGCTGAAAAATGTTTTAGTTGCTTATAAGCGCCAATAAAAAACTGTTTGCCAAACCAAACTAGAACTGGGGTTGATAATGC
>JBDSFC010000431.1:0-6008 GCA_039919745.1 Bacteroidia bacterium
AAAAAAACATAGACCTGGTTTAACACTGTTTTCTTTTTACCATCACGATTACCTCCTAGCGGTAAATAAACATAGTCTTTAAACCATGTGCTCAAAGAAATGTGCCACCTACTCCAGAATTCTTTAATAGATTGGGACACATAAGGCAAGTTAAAATTCTCCATCAATTTAAAGCCCATACATTTGGCTGAGCCCAATGCCATATCAGAATACCCTGAGAAATCGCAATAGATCTGAATACTAAAAAGCACTGCTCCAAAATACAGATATGCACTGTTCAACTGGTTGTAATTATTAAAAATACTATTGGTAATAACATTAATATTATCAGCTATAACCACTTTTTTAAATAAACCCCATACAATTAAACGAAGTCCCATAGTTAATTGTTTCCAGTCAAAATTATGTTTCTCGTAAAATTGATGCAACATATTTTGCGGTCTTTCAATTGGGCCTGCAACTAATTGCGGATAGAACATAACATATAAACTATAGATTCCAAAGTGTCGTTCTGCTTTTTGGCTGCCCCTATAAACTTCAATAACGTAACTTAAGCTTTGAAAAGTATGAAAAGAAAGTCCTACAGGAAGAGCAAGAGAAATTAAATCGATCTTCCACCCGGTTTGCACATAGCCCGTTAGGTGATTGATGTTTGTAATCGCAAAATTGTAATATTTAAATATAAAAAGTAAGAGTATGGTAGATACTATACTTGCTATTAAATAATATTTTTTATGTTTTTTATTGTTCGAATTCTCTATGAGTATACCGGCTCCATAATCGATAACGATCGCCAGCACAAGAATTAAAAGATAATATGGGATAAAATAGGAGTAAAAATAAACACTTGCTCCTAATAACCAGATCCACCTGAATTGATGTGGTAATAAAAAGTACACCAATGTTACAAGTGGAAAAAACAGAAAAAGGAAATCAAAAGTATTAAATAACAAAATTTACAATTTATAGTTTTAAACGGGAGCGATATAAGGAGGTAGATAATCCGTGTCTTCTATCTGTATAATAAATTTCAATATCAAGGTCTGATCCGGTAATTTTTTTTCCTCTATAATCTTCGCCTAAAAAACGAATATTTACTTTTTTGACTTTAAGTATTTCTAAAAGTTCTTCTTCGGAGTTGTAGACTATTACTTCATCCACATATTTACACGCCTCCATTATTAATACTCTTTCTTCTATAGAAAATATTGGAGGTTTTTTTCCTGGATTTATTTCTTTCGAAATGTTTTCTGCTTTATTCAGCGCAACAATCAAATAATCGCAATTATTCTTGCTTTCCTTTAACATTAAAACATGCCCGGCATGAAAAAGATCAAAAACACCGCATGCAAATCCAATTTTCATTATTTAGTTTTTTTAATAAAATCTTTGATATCGTATTCTGGAAACCATTTCAAAACTTTATTTGCTTTACTTATGTCTGCAAATGTTATATCCGATTCACCTTCGCGCTTAGCAATAAATTTATATTCTACAGAAATTAACTTTGCCAGATCCAACACACTCATAGTTGAGCCCTTGCCGATATTAAAAGCCGTATTTATTATTTCAGGATGAAGCGCTGCCATATAATTTGCTTTTGCCAGATCAGCAACATGAATAAAATCTCTTTGTTGAGACCCATCTCCGGTAACTAAAAGAGGTTCACCTTTTTTATAGCGGTATAAAAATATTCCAACAACACTACTATAGGCATTAAATTTATTATCAGGATTAAAACTTCTTGGGCCGTATGGATTAAAATACCTCAGATTTATGTAATTTAAAGGATAGCGAGTACTTAAAAGTTCAAGATATTTTTCTACCTCATATTTTTGAAATGCATAAGGACTTAAACAATCAATTGTTTCAGATTCGGGCGTAGGAATGATTTTTGGAGTGCCATATATTGCACTTGAACTGCTAAACACGAATTTTGGAAAATGATTTTCTTTTATCATCAATTCTATTAAGTGCATAGAGTTAGTTAAGTTCTCGGAAATATGCTCAGTTACAAATTCAAAACTCGGTTGAATTCTTGGTAAAGCCGCAAGATGGAAAATACAATCATACTCTTTTAAAGATTTTATATTTTTTAGATTATCCTCTTTGAAAATAAATCTAGGATTATTTAAATGTTCTGCAATATTTTTTTTATTGCCAGTACTAAAATTATCAATCCCAACAATTTGCCAATCAGTTTTTTCAATTAAATAATCCAAAAGATTGGATCCGATAAAACCGGCCACACCTGTTATTAAAACATTATTTATTTGCATGTAATTCGTCTAAAATTATATGAAGAATTGTTTGATGATAGCATTCAACAATACCATAACTTTTAGCGTCAAGCCAAAAATTAATATCTCCTTTGTTTACTAATTTATTATCTTTTTCAAAACCACTTAATGTGATTACTTTTTGATTTTTGGATTTTACAAAATCAACGGCGTTATTGATATTAGCAGAATTACCTGAACTACTAATTGCTATTAGAAGGTCTCCTTCTGTGAAGTATATCTTTAGCCATTCAACCATTGCTTTATCATAACCATAATCATTTGCAAAGCATGTGATCAATGCCGCATCCGAAAAAGCGAAAGTTTGATACCTCGCAATCTTAGCATAATCTTCAAGCATATGCGAGCAAATAGAATTAGATCCACCGTTACCAATAAAAAAAATCCGTTTTGAATTTTTAACTAATGTCACAGATTCATAGATCTGTTTAGCGATTGTTTCAGAATTTAAAAATTCTTGAAATTTTAATTTATACGAATTTAGCGGCATGTTGTGATAATAATTGTTTAGTTACTGATTTTTCGTTACAGAGCCATGTAGTTGATAAGCTAGCTGCCAGTGAAGGTATTAATAATTTGTCTTGTAAAGTGTTGTCTAATGAAGAACACAATGAAGCGAATGCGAAAAATGTATCCCCTGCACCAATTGTGTCAATTATTTCGGTTTTAAAAGATTTTCTTGATGTAAACGCATTACCATCCGTATAAGTTGAGCCTTGTTTTCCGGTTGTAACAAATAAATGTTGGGCATTTAATTCATAATTAAATATACCCAAAATATCTTTTTCTTGCGGATTAGATATTCTTCTATTTACCTGTAAGCTTGCTTCACGCAGGTCGATACATGCACTTTTTTTCTTATGATTTTTCCATTTAGAGATTCGGTTAAATCCAAAATTATTTGAATTGGTTTGACACATTAAATGAAAACCATTATTAATATTTATTTTATCGCAAAAGCCATGTCCAAAATCGGCAACAATAACCGCATCATACTTTGTTGTATCAATAGTAATGTCTGGAAAATTAGCGGCTTCAAATTTATTGATCTCAACATGTTTCTTTTTATCACTCACATCCACGTAACGTGTTTTTACTATTTCGTTATTTGTATTTGTAATAACATCAACTTTTTTCACAAAGTCATAAATATGATTGGCAATAGCCTGCGCTCCGCCCTGCTGAACGATTTTATTCCCTTCCAGCTTAAAAACCGGACATATTGACTTCATAGATTGCCCTTCATAGGACACATCAATAAATTCATCAACAATAGTTTCGCCAACTATTAAAACATTCATGTTTTTTACTTTTTCGAAAAAAAGTTCAAGATCTTTTATCATTTCTTATTGCTTTTAAAATTAAAATTTTTTGCAAACTCCTCTATTTCTTCATAAGTAAACGCTACATCTATCGGTTCGGAAGTTAAATTTTTTCTATACCTCAAAGTATCCGCCAGGCCCTTAACCGGGAGTTTTCCATTAAAGATCATAAGCACTTTTGTGTTTGTATATGCTCCCATATGAACAGCACCCGAATGTTGCGTAATTATTAATTTTGAATTGCTGCATTTTTCTAAAACTACCCTATTATCGGCAGACACGCACACTTCGATATTGTTTTCGGATTTTAATTCGGCACTCATGCTTGGATGCCCGGTAATATATACTTTGTCAAAATACGGTGCAACACTTCTCGCTATCTGCATATAGTCCCATGGACCGCCATTATTTAAAGTATGGGATTTACCTTTTTTCCGCGGAAAAATAACACAAGCATTTTCGTCCGCAGTTTTATAAACGTTTTGTAGTGGGTATAAATGTTGTTTTCCTTTTAGCTGCCAATTTCTATAAACAAACCAATACATATCATGGTCGGCAATATTTAAAAAACCTTTACCTGACGCGAGTGCAATTTCGCGGAATTTTTTTATTTCTTCCTGAACATCAGCGGGTGGCGTTGCAAAATTCATGGTTGGTGGCACCTCCGCAAAAAAATCTCTTAGAGGATAAAATTTATAAATAATAGAGTTACCATTTTCATCAATTAAAAAAGGTCTGCCAATTTCAATACCACAAAAATGAATCTTAACACCTTCTTTATGCAAGTGCATCAAAAAAGGCACTGTGTGAAGCAACAAATGCCCAAATTCTCCTTTAAAAGGCCCAAAATAACATTCCTTATCTTTCATTGCCTTACGGTAAAAGGAAATAATATCAAAATATGCCTTAGTAACTATTTTTGAATAATGTATCTTTCCAAATATATTCAATGTTCTTTGCCCATAACGGATAGTTGTATCATCGTTTGTTATAATATCTTCAATCTTTAATTTTCCCACTTTAGTTTAATATTTCAATCAATTTTTTTGTTTGATATTCAAAAGTATTTTCGGATATATTATAACTTTGATCCGGAATAGACTTATCTTTTAAATTTATATTACATGCATCCACCTGTTGTATTAGGTTTTCTTTTGTAATATGAAATCCCAAATTATTTTTTGTTATAAATTTACTGACTTCTCCTTCGTTTCCAAAGTATACTATTGGTTTACGTAAAGCAACTAATTCATAAAATTTAGAAGACGAAGCATTTACCCGATTTGGTGGTAATATCAAAATAACAAAATCAGCAAGTAGAACTTTCTCAAAATATAATTGAGTTGTTAGAAATTCCTGTCGTTTTATTTTAGGATGGCTTAATTCTTTTTCATACCCCTTTACTGAAACGTAAAAATCAACTTCCACCTCATTTTTTTTTGAAAATAGATCAATAAAATTTTTTATTAATTCAATATTTTCATAGATGTCTTTATAAAAGGCGCCTCCATAAATGAAGTTTATTTTATTTGATCTTTTTGTGATTTGAAGTGTTTCGGGAAGATCATCTGCATCAATACAATGAGGTAAAAGATAAGATTGTTTATTAAAATTGCGTGCATAAAAATTTTCCATTTCCTTGTTGGGAGATAAAATAAGATCAACTGACCCAAGAACCTGCTTTTGAGCGTCGCCCTCGGTCTTTATTTGCTCATCGTTTAAACCTGTAAATACATCTTCCCAATAATCTCTAAAGTCTATTACATATTTAACGGCCGGAAAATCTTTTTTTAATTTTGGGATCATATTACTGTATGTAAAAGGGCCACAACTAACAATTACCGTATTAATATTTTCATTAAGCAAAATAGACCTTGCTTTCAAATAAAATTCCTTTTCATTTTCAAGTGAAGGATCATTGTAATTGCCGCTCAAATTTTTCTTTTTCGCCTCCCATTTTATTAATGAAATCTTCCAGACAATTTTTTGGAAAATATTAGTAGGTAATTTCCGAAAATGATACGCGGCTTTTTTATTTTTTAGTTCTACGCGGGATATTTTATCGGTGTAAGTAATAATATCTTTATCCCAGGAAGATTTTCCAGGAAAATTTCCAGCTAGTACCCTGAAATCAACATTTTCTTTTTGCAAATATTTACAATGCTTGGCCCAGCGTCTTCCACCAACTTTATTGTATGGCGGGAAATAAAATGAAACAATTAATACTTTTAAGGTGTTGATATTTTCCATTTACCAGTTCCCTTAATAAACCTGTATTTTCGTAAAATTATTTTTGGTAGAAATAATAAACCTTTATAGAATCTGAATAAAAATCCATTAAGGTCTTCAATTCCATAAAAAGAATGCTCAATAGGTTGGGCATGCA
>JBDSFC010000465.1:0-6626 GCA_039919745.1 Bacteroidia bacterium
GGCTGGAGCACGGCTATAAAATAAAATGTGTTGAAACTACTTTTGATAGTCACTGTATTGATACGCCTGAAGATATTGAAAAGGTGATCCGTTTAATGAACATAAAATAATTTTAATGGATCAACACCCTTCTTCAATTTCCATTAGTGATTTTACGTATGATCTTCCGCAGGAAAAAATTGCAGAGCGTCCTTTGGCTGACAGGGATGCTTCAAAACTATTGATCTACCGACAAGGAGAAATAAGCGAAACTGTTTTTAAAAACATAAGTTCGCAATTAGAAGAAGAAAGTGTTTTGATCTTTAACAATACACGTGTTGTACAGGCAAGATTAAATTTTGTGAATACAAAAGGGCAGGCCATAGAAGTATTTTGTCTAGAGCCCTTGCAGGCAGTTGATATAGCACAAGCCATGCTGGTAAGAGAAAGTACGCAATGGAAATGTTTGGTGGGCAATTTAAAAAAGTGGCGGGAGGAAGGTCTTTCTTTAACAATAAACGATATTACCTTAAACGTAAAATTAATTGAGAAGCAATTAGAAAATGTGGTGGTTGAATTTTGGTGGGAACCAAATAACCTATCATTTGCTGAAGTACTTGAAAAGACAGGCGCTATGCCCATTCCACCTTATTTAAAACGTAAAAGCGAAGAAGCGGATGCTACCAGGTATCAAACCATTTATGCCGAAATGAATGGTTCGGTGGCAGCTCCCACAGCGGGTTTACATTTTACGCCCGAAGTTTCTGAAAAATTAAAACACAAAGAGATCAGTTCGTTATACGTTACATTGCATGTTGGTGCCGGCACTTTTAAACCGGTAAAATCCAGCAACCTGGGCGGGCATGATATGCATAGCGAATGGATTGAAGTGAGCAGGGAAACAATACAGGAACTATTAAAAAGTGAGAATAAGAAAAAGATAGCGGTTGGTACAACATCGTTGCGCACGCTTGAATCGCTTTACTGGATGGGCTGCAAAGTATTTAATGATCCGCAGATACCACTCAGCGAACTGGAAATAACACAATGGGAACCATATGAGTTTCCGCGAAAAGAAATAAATGTTTCAGAAAGTTTATCCGCTTTATTAGCCTGGATAGATAGCCATAAATTGAAGCAACTCATTTGCAGGACCAGTATTTTGTTGGCGCCACCTTATAAATTAAAATTAGTGGATGGTATTATTACCAATTTTCACCAACCGCAAAGCACATTGTTGTTATTGATTAGTTGTATTGTAGGAAATAAATGGAAAGACATTTATAATTATGCTTTAAAACACAATTTCAGGTTTTTAAGCTATGGCGATAGTTCATTGTTATTAAAATAAAGAATTCTTGTCCCTCTTTTGTAGAGGGTGCCCGCAGGGCGGGAGAGGAAAAAACAAATTTGATAATGCAGTATCTCCAAAAGGTTGGGTCTTAAATGCAATTTTTAAGAAAATAAATCCGGAGAAGTTCTTAATTTTTTTAATATTTTTGATAAAACAATTAATCACTAATAAAATGAAAAAATTCTATTTATCACTTTTATCGATCACTTTTGGTTTGGCTGTAAATGCTCAAACATTAACAGATGCTAATCACTCGCCAATTGTTGGTGATATGTATTCTACCTGGCAATGTGATTCTTTTCCCGGAGCTGCAGCTATCAGTCCAGGTGCATCAGGTGCAGGTGCCATGTGGAATTATGTTACAATTGCTACTCACTCAAGCGTAGTTAATAATTATACAGCAGTAGCAAATGGTACAAGCTCTTATCCTATCCCGGGCATTGCAGTGCAATCTTCTATTAATAATATATCCTATTACAAATCGAACGGAACAGACCTTAACTATTGGGGTGGTAATATTTCAATCGGAGGCATCAACGCTACATTAACTTATAGCGCAGGAGCCAGTATAGCTACTTACCCAATGAACCTTAATACAAATCAATCTGCAGTTACTGGTGGAAGTATTACTATTCCGGCATTATCACAAAACGGAACATTTACCGGCAACAGTTCTACTATTGCAGATGGAACTGGTACACTGGTTACACCATCAGGTACTTTTGTGAATGCAATTCGTGTTATTACTTCTCAAACTATTAGCTTTAATGTGCCTTTAGCTACAGGAACGGTTACTCAAAAAAATTATGATTATTACGAAGCGGGTGTAAAAAATCCTCTGTTTACTATTACAACTGCTACAGCTTCTACAAGCCTTGGTGCACCTTCAAGTCAAACTGTTGTTACAAGAAGTAATCCATCAACTGTTGGTATCAAAGAAAACAAACAACTACTAACAGATCTTTTAGTGTTTCCAAATCCTGCAAGCACAGCTGTAAATTTTACAACTGAAAGTAAAGAAGCAAAAACTGTTACGGTTTATGATGTGGCAGGTAAATTAATTGAAAAACAAAATTTAACGGACGGTAAATTAAAATTAGATATTACAGATTATGCCAAAGGTTTGTATTTATACAATGTAACTGGCGCTAATAATCAAACCTTAAAAACAGGTAAAATTACAGTGAGTCATTAGTAATAATGGTTTATTTTTAGCCGCAGATTTCGCAGAGAGCACAGATTTTTTTTGTGAAACTGCTAAATCCGCGGCTTTTTAATTGCCATATAAAGTAGAATACTTTCGGTGTCATCGGCGAAATCTGTGGCTTTAATACGTAAGCTATGTTAAAATATCCTCATTTTTTATCTTTGCTATAAAAAAAGTAAAAACAAACCTTTTTTTTTATATTTTTGGTGAAATACTTAATTCAAAAAACCATGAAAAAAATTTACTTATCAATTTTTACAGCATTAGCAGGTTTATCGCTAAACGCTCAAACATTAACAGATGCTAATCACTCTCCTGCCGCAGGCGATATGTTCTCTACATGGCAATGTGATTCTGCTGTTGGTGTAGGTGCATCCGGCGCAGGAGCGTTATGGAATTACTCTACAATTGCAACCCATAGTAGCATTGTAAACAATTACACAGCTACAACAAATGCCAACGCTTCGTACCCTATACCCGGTGTTCAACTTGGATCAGTGGCTAATAACTTATCGTATTATAAAAACAGTGCGTCCGACCTTAAATATTGGGGTGGGAACATTACTGTTGGTGCTGTTGCAGCAACATTAATTTATACTGCATCTGCTATTGTAGCTAATTACCCAATGAGCTTAAATAGTACCAGTACTTCTGTTACTGGTGGAAGTATCACTATTCCGGCTTTAGCGCAAAACGGAACATTTACCGGAAATAGTGCAACAATAGCTGACGGTTCAGGTACATTAGCATTGCCGAACGGAACATTTACAAGTGTATTGCGTGTGGTAACTACCCAAACTATTAATTTTACTATTCCATTAGGCAGTGGTTCAGTAACTCAAAAGAATTGGGATTATTATGATGTAGCTACTAAAAATGCTTTATTCTCAATTACTACTGCAACTGTAGTTGCTCCTTTAGCAGGAACATCAACTCAAACCCTTGCTACACGTTTTAAACCATTGGTTACAAGTGTTGCTGCAAATATTGCAAATACCTCTAATTTTTCTGTGTTCCCTAATCCATCAAACACTACTGTAAATTTTGTTACTGAAAATACAGATGCAAAAAATGTAGTAATTTATGATGTAACAGGTAAATTAGTTGAAAAACAAAATTTAACCGATGGTAAATTAAAATTAGATGTTTCTAACTACACAACAGGTTTATACATGTATAGTGTACTTGGTAACAACAACCAAACATTAAAATCTGGTAAAATTACTGTTAGCCACTAATAACTTTCACTTCGAACCAGTTGAGAAGTAAACAAATTTAAAAGCCACCTAAACGGGTGGCTTTTTTGTTTTAATTAAACCACATAGAAACATAGAAAATAACCAAACTTTGTGCCGAAGAGTTTCGCATAATTTTCTTCGCGGAGCGAAGAAAACTCTATGTTTATTTTTCTTAATAGATCTTTTCTATGAACATCCTATTGTGTCTATGTGGTTAATTTTCTTTTTTAGATGACGGCTTCCCCGTTCTTATGTGGTTAATTTTTTTACTTTTGTATAGTCAAAATTAAAACAGAGCAAACATGAATATAGAAGAAAAAATCAATGGCCAAATAAAAACAGCCATGCTTGCAAAAGATGCGAAAAAATTAGAGGCCTTACGCGCTATTAAATCGGTAATTCTCTTATTAAAAACGTCACCTGAAGGTTTAACAGATGATTCTATAAATAAAGCTTTACAAAAAGAAGTAAAAAAACGTAAAGAGTCAGCAGACATTTATAAAAGTCAAAACCGTCCCGATCTTGAAGAGGTTGAACTTTCACAAGCGGCTGTTATGGAAGAATATTTACCAAAACAAATGAGCGAAGAAGAAGTTAAAGCAGAGCTGGTAAAAATTATTGCTTCGGTTGGCGCAAATGGTCCCGGCGATATGGGTAAAGTAATGGGGGCAGCTTCAAAAGCATTGGCTGGCAAAGCAGATAACAAAATGGTATCTGTTTTGGTAAAACAATTGTTAGGGTAAATTTATTTTGTCATGTCGAGCGCAGTTGAGACAGATTATATGCTTCTTGACTGCGATCGAAGTGACATTGTTATTTTATCCTGATCATATTTCTAGGAAATAAAATAAAAAATTATTCCGAGAAGATCAAAGAATAAAACAGAGCGCATGATCAGGCGGCTAAAAAAATCGTAACCGTCTTTAAGCATAAAAGATAATAAGGTAAAGCCTGTAACAAAAATTAAATAATTATTACAGCGCGCCAGTTCTACTAAAATATTTCGCGTTTCGCCACCAAGTTTTTCAACGTAGGTTTTTTTTCCAAAAATAGTTCTCGAAATTTTTATGGTATCGTTTACCCTGAATTTATCAGGCTTTGATCTTAAAAGATCAATTACGTATTTGTTACCAAGGTTAGTTGTAAGGTAAATGCTTTTATGATCACGGGAATCGCTTCTATTGGTAAAATGCGTTTCTTCTACTTCATATACCGCAACTATCTCCCGCTCAACCGAAATAATAATGGAATTAAAATAAATGATATAAATGCCAAATGCAATTGTTATCCAACGAAAATAAAGCGAGGCTTTAAAGAATTTACTTCTTTTGTATAAATAATTATAAAGATGCCTTGCTCTTTCTTTATGCTTTAATTCGCTTTCAGCATTTTCGATGAGGCGTTGTTTTACGAAATCACTTCTCTCTTTTCTTGCCATAACATAAATACATTAGCTTTCGTTTTGTAAAACAAATAACTGAATTTTAGAAATACTCGAAAGTAAATTATAGTTCGAGTATAACATAATATGTCCATCAAGCATTTTTTCTAAAGTAGTTTGTATAGGTACATTACGCTCTTTATTTTCAATCAGCGAATTATATTTTAAAACTTTATCTTTTAATGCTATTAAATCATCATAGCCTTGGCTGCCGGGTTTATAATAATAAATATAAGATTCCTCCATTCGTATATTTTCGGTTTCAAAATCATCAGATAATTTAATATGCCCAATCTCATAAGCTAGAATATTGATTTTAATTTTATTACAGTCGTCTTGAATGTCTTCTGAAAGCAATATCAATTTTGCATCTTTAAGAACTGAAACATTTTTGCTGGCGTTCATTCTGGCTATCAATTCTTCTGTTTGCTGGTAATCATACATTTTTGAGAGTGTAGAACGTTTGGCGGGCCCAAGACTGGTTAAAGCAAAAAAGAAACCGGTTATCATTATTAAAATAATAGTTGTAGCAATGGTATTTGTTTTGGTCTCCGGATTTTTAATACCGCTAAAAAAGAAGAGGGGTATAAAAACAAGTGCCAGCATAGCAATGGTTAATATCCAAAGCATATTGGCACCGGGCCAGTACATGATCTTGAATAAAGATGAAAAGCAAAATAAAATGCCGTTTAAAGATCCGATAGCAATAATGACTTTATTTTTGCGTTCGATTGTTTGTTTTGTTTTAAAAAGAAAGAAGAGAGGCAAAAAAACCAAACTGCTTAGTAGCATGGCAAAGAAGATCAATACATTTGTACCAGGCCAGTGCATAATTTTAAAAAAAGAACCTATAATAAAACTTGTAGCGGCAATAGTTCCGCTTACGATCATTGTTTTTTTCATGGCGTAATAATTTTTAAAGGTTAATAACAGAAGTGTTTCTTCTTCAATTTCCCACAAAGCATCTTTGTAAAATGTTTTAATGGTTTTTTGATAGAAGCTCTCAAAGTCTCCGTTTACTTCGAGATTTTGTTCAATGATACAGCAAACATGATCGAGCAGGTTTTGCTGCAAGCTCTCCATTTCAACGCCACGTGCACTAATGTCGTTAATGATGTAATCTATTTGTTTATCACTGAGGCAATACATTATGCTGTTTTCGTTTTTATGTCCAACAAAAATTTCATGGTATTCATAAAATCAGCAAGTTCATTTACTTTTTCTTTTGTTTTTGCTTTTCCGGCTGGACTTAAGCTGTAATATTTTCGCACGCGCTTTCCAATAAATTCTGTTTCAACAGTTACCAAAGCATCATCTTCGAGAGAATGTAAGGTTGGATAAAGAGCACCTTCAGTAATTTGAATTTTATCGCCGGTAAGTTCTTTTACCTTTTGAGTAATTTCATAA
>JBDSFC010000483.1:0-3183 GCA_039919745.1 Bacteroidia bacterium
CATTTGCGATCCATTGTTTATAACCTGTTTTTTTTGCGATCCACAATCCACGTTTATAATATTCAATGGCTTTATCTGTATTTTTTAATTCAATGTAAACGCTGCCAATATTAATTAAGCTGCCGGCCATTCCAACCGAATCTTTAAAATCTGTAACAATATTAAGTGCTTTTTGATAATAGACCAACGCGCTATCATGTTTCTTCTCGTTATTGTAGGCAATACCAATATTATTATAAAATCCTGAAAGATTTCTTTTAAGATTATATTTTTGCGCTATCCCAATGCCTTTATAAAAATAAAAATAAGCAGAGTCATACATTTTTAAATTAGTAAAGCAACTTGCCAAACGTAGTAACGAATTAGAAGTGAGTTTTTCGTTAAGTTGTGTCCTTAATTTTAAAGCTGTGCGGTGATAGACAATAGCTTTCCCATATTCCACCATTTGTTCCTGGATAAAACCCATATAAGAGTTGGCATCGCTTAAAGCTTTTTTATTTAGCTCACTATCAATATTTTTTAATGCTTCTAATAAATATATCTGCGCGTTAGGATAATCTTCCAAATCCTTATAATTAATGCCTTTTAATAAATTGGCAAGGCCTATTTTGGTTTTTATTTTAGAGCGGTTAGCTGTTACAATGGCGCTATCAGCTATTTGCTTGCAATCTTCGAGCTTATAGTCTTTTTGATAAAGGTCAAATAAAGCAACCATTTTCGTTACTTTTAAAGAGTCGCTGGTTGTTTGAGCAATATCTTTTTTTAAACTATCCGTTTTTGATGTCTGTGCCAAAGAAAAATAAGGCGCGCATAACAACAGTATAAAAA
This sequence comes from Bacteroidia bacterium, assembly GCA_039919745.1. Lineage (GTDB taxonomy): Bacteria > Bacteroidota > Bacteroidia > B-17B0 > Aurantibacillaceae > Aurantibacillus. The sequence goes on from JBDSFC010000483.1 coordinate 829, forward strand.
ATAAAAAAGTATGTTTAAATTGTTTCAAGCCTTTTATGAAAATTATCGCTTATAAACTTACTTATAAATTTAACTTCTCCAAACAATAATTTAGTGTTTTTAACCACAAAGTTCTCAAAGAAAGCACAAGGTTCACAAAGATCCTGGTGCGCTTTGTGAAAAACTTTGTGCGCTTAGTGGTTAGATTTTAATTTTTGCATTCTGTATATTCGTAAAACAAACTATCAGCTTTGATAGAACCTTTAAAAGAAATGTTTAATTAAAAACCTAAAAAATGGCAAGCGCTTACTATTCCTATTTAGCATTTATTGAACCTGGTTCTGATGCTAATCTCGAAATCTTAAAAACAAACCTGGATGAGTTCTACGCAAAACCAACAATAACTAACAAACCAGACATCACATTAAATAGCAGATCAATTACCCTGACCTTTAATGACGGCTATGCTTTTTATATTAATTTATCTAATGAACAGCACGTTAATGGAGAAGCAAAAGAGTTTGCCGATACCAACGACTTAGATTGGTATGAAAAACCGGTTGACAAAGAAAAACTCCTTAGTTGTACATCACGCTTAGAAATATATGGCGAAGATGACTACAATATGAATTATTTTAATGATAGTCTTTATATTGTTGAAACTATAGGAGCATTTAAAGGCGTTATTGTTTTCTTTTTAAATTAATATAAAGCTTTATGGAACCATTAAAAGAAATGTTTAACAAGCAGTTTTATCAGCACTTTGCTTCTGAATTTAACAAAGCAGATAAAACCTTTAATGCCACAGCGTTTGTAAAAGAAATGCTCACAGGTATCGAACCACTTTCATTAAATGAACGCATGCGCAAAACATCGCTTACGCTTAAAAAATATTTACCACCCGATTATAAAAAAAGCATTGCCATCATGCGAAAAGTTATTCCACATACACGCGGCGGTTATACCAATTTAGTGTTTCCTGATTTTGTTGGGCTTTACGGACATGATGATATTACAACCTCTTTAGAGGCTTTAAAATATTTTACCACTTTTGGCTCTTCTGAATTTGCCATTCGCGAATTTTTAAAACGTGATTTTAAAACCACCATTAAAGTAATGCAGGCCTGGGCAAAGGATAAAGATCCTTCTGTGCGACGCCTGGCTTCTGAAGGTAGTCGCCCGCGTTTGCCATGGTCGTTTAAGTTGGATGAAGTAATTAAAAATCCAAAAAGTACCCAAAGCATTTTAGAAACATTAAGATCTGACGAAGAACTATACGTCAAAAAATCGGTAGCCAATCATTTGAACGATCTTTCAAAAGATAATACCGAACACATGTTACAATTAGTAAAAAGTTGGGACAAAACAAACGCACACACCGCCTGGATCATTAAACACGCCAGCCGTACTTTAATTAAAAAAGGGAACGCTAACTCACTGGCTATTTTTGATTTTGAAAAAGATCCGAAAATAAAAATTCAGAACTTCAAAATTTTAGCGCCAAAAATTAAACTTGGACAAAATTTAGCTTTTGAATTTGAATTGGCCTCTGAAAAAAATAAAGATCAAAAACTGGTAGTAGATTATATTATTCATTACCAGAAAAAAGGAAAAGAACTTTCTGAAAAAGTATTTAAACTAAAAGAACTGGTTTTAAAACCAAAAGAAAAAATACAGATCACTAAAAAACAAATGATAAAAGATTTTACTACCCGCAAACATTTTGCAGGAGAACATTTTTTGGAGATCCAGGTGAATGGTAAAGTGCTTGCTAAATTGAAATTTAATTTGAGTGTTTAAATTCTCGTCATTGCGAGCGTTAGCGAAGCAATCTCGCACATAGATTTTTTCTGTGTTTGAGATCGCTTCGGCGAAAAGCCTCGCGATGACGAATGCTCTTTCAGTTTTATTCTAAATGCTTATCTTTAATACAACAAACCTCATTCATGAAAAATTTAATTGTAACAGCCGATGATTATGGTGTATTCCCTTCAATCAACCAGGGAGTAAAAGATGCTATCAAGAACGGAAAAGTAAATTCTGTTGCCTGCATTGCCAATTACAAAGATTCTGTAAAGAATGTAAAAGAACTGATAAATGAATTTGGCGAGAAAATAGAGATCGGCTGTCACCTTACGATTTCATCCGGCGAAGCATTAACTGTAAAAAACGAAGAAGCGTTTTGTTATGGCAATGTATTTCGTCCGTTTAGTAATTTAAATATTGACGCCATTGAAGAAGTGCCGGAACTTTTAGAAAAAGAATTACGGGCGCAGGTAGAAGTTTTTAAAGACAATAATATTCCCGTTACCAATTTAAGCTGCCATCATACTACACTTACCACCACATCGGGTTTATTAAAAGTATATCTAAAAG
>JBDSFC010000509.1:0-3382 GCA_039919745.1 Bacteroidia bacterium
TAACTGGGGCGATATGAACTCTGTTCGTTTTCCTCAATCAAGAATGGGTGTTGAGCAGGTATATAAAGATTATTTTACACGCGCAAAAGAATACGATCTGCAATGGCAATCGTTTTCAAAAATGAGCCCAAAAGATATTGAAAAAAATAAAGTTTCTGTTCCACGAAAAGATCTTGAATTACAAGCGTTAGCAGAAATTTTAAATAAAAAGCGTTTTATTACCTGTCATAGTTATGTGCAGAGTGAAATTAATATGTTAATGCATGTGGCAGATAGCTTTGGATTTAAAGTGAATACATTTACTCATATTTTAGAAGGATACAAAGTTGCAGATAAAATGAAAGCACACGGTGTGAGCGCTTCAACATTTGCTGATTGGTGGGCATATAAAAATGAAGTAATAGAAGCAATTCCATACAATGCAGCGATACTAACAAGGATGGGCGTAAATACTTCTATAAATAGTGATGACGCTGAAATGGCTCGTCGTTTAAATCAGGAAGCCGCAAAAGCAATTAAGTATGGGGGCCTTACAGAAACAGAAGCGTTAAAATTAGTAACCTTAAATCCCGCAAAAATGTTACATATTGATGATAAAGTAGGAAGCATTGCCGTTGGTAAAGTTGCCGATGTGGTTTTATGGACTGATAATCCAATGAGTGTTTATGCAAAAGCAGACAAAACCATTATTGACGGGCAAATTTATTTTGACAGGGACGAAGATGGAAAACTAAAAGAATACATCAAAACAGAAAGAGCAAGAATAATTGCAAAATTATTGTTGGAAAAACAAAAAGGCGGTAAAGTAGAAAAATTAAAATCCAAACATGAAGAACGTTTGTATCACTGTAATACAATTGAAGGAGTGGATGAAGAATTAACCGGACAAAGATAAGTTTGCTGGTAATTCCCCCTTTGGTAAAAGGGGGCTAGGGGGATTTGAATGTAGAAAAAATGGAAACGAAAAGTCACTATAATAAAAATTTGAAACAATTTGCCAGAGAAAAGCGAAATAATTCAACATTTGGTGAGGTTTTGCTATGGAAAAATTTGCTAAACAAATCAAAATTGGGTTTTCAATTTAACAGACAATTTTCAATTGAAAATTATATTGTGGATTTTATTTGTAGAAAGTTAAAACTGATTATTGAGGTAGATGGATATTCTCATAATTTTAAGCATAATGAGGCTAATTTACGTGATGAAACCCTGAATAATTTTGGCTATGAAATTTTAAGAATTTCAGAACATGATGTTAAATACAATTTTGAAAACGTAACAAGAGTTATTGTTGCAAAAGTTGATGAATTGAAAGTGAAATATTCTTATGAATGAAATGATGATAAAAATTAAAAATAATATCAATCCCCCTAACCCCCTTCTCCAAGGGGGAATTCTAGTAAATTGTAATATTTTTTTATTACTGTTTATTTTAGCAGCAACATTTTTAAACGCCCAAAAAACACACATTGCATTAATAAATGCTACTACACATATTGGTAATGGTAAAATAATTGAGAACAGTATTGTTGTTATTAATAAGAACAAACTGGAAATGGTTGGTAGTGTTACAGGTATTCGTTTAAATCCTTCTGCCTATGATACGGTAATTGATCTTGCAGGTAAACATATTTATCCGGGATTGATCAATACCAATAATGTTTTAGGATTGCATGATGCTGAAGCTGTTAGGGCTACAAGAGATTTTGCGGAAGTAGGCAATATTAACCCTCATGTAAGAGCATTAATAGCTTATAATGCTGATAACATTATTGTCCCAACTGTAAAAACAAATGGCATTTTATATACACAAGTTACGCCTCGTGAAGGATTAATTAGTGGATCATCTTCCATCATGGCTTTAGAAGGGTGGAACTGGGAAGATGCAGTATTAAAGGCCGACGATGGTATTCATTTAAATTTTCCAAAAGCAATTAAAAGAAGATTTACGGAAGAGGAAGGTTTGTCTGTAGCTACCAACAAAAATTATAATACAGAAATTAGTTACCTGGATAAATTTTTTGCAGATGCGCAGGCTTATTGTTTAACAACAGATAACGTTGAAAAAAATATTCGCTTTGAAGCCATGCGTAGTATCTTTAACGGTACAGCTAATTTATATTTGCATACCGAAAAAGCAAAAGATATTATAGCTGCTATTAATTTCGCAAAAAAGTATACTATTAAAAAGCCCGTAATTGTTGGTGGAAAAGAAGCTTATAAGATCACAAGTGCTTTAAGGAAAAATAATATCCCTGTGATGTTAAACCGTGTGAATGATCTTCCTGATAATGCCGATGATGATGTGGATATCGTTTTTCGTAGTCCGTACCTTTTGCAAAAAGATAGTGTATTATTTTGTTTACAATTAGAAGGAGATATGGAAGCGATGCAAAGCAGGAATCTTCCTTTTAATGCGGGAGTAGCAGTAGCATATGGCTTAACAAAAGAAGAGGCATTGGCAAGTATTACTTTTAATGCTGCAAAAATTTTGGGAGTTGAAAAAGAATTAGGAACTTTGGAAGAAGGAAAGCTGGCTTCTTTGATTGTAAGTGATGGTGATATTTTAGATATGAAAACTAACAATATTATTTTGGCTTATATTGCTGGAAAAAGTGTTAACCTTATAAATAAACAAACAGAATTATATCTGAAATACAAAAACAAATACGGAATTAAATAAATACTATGAGCGATAATAAAGTAATTGTTGGCATCTCGCAAGGAGATATAAATGGAGTAGGCTTGGAAGTTGTTTTAAAAACTTTAATGGAGCCGGGGATTGCAGACATTTGCACGCCAGTATTGTTCAGTTCTCAAAAAACGGTTTCTTATTATAGAAAAGTTTTAGGTTTAGAAGAATTCAGCTTTAATCCTATGCGCGAATTTTCGCAGTTGAATACCAAAAAAGTAAATGTTTTTGTATGCTACGAAGAAGAAGTGAATATCGAAATGGGAAAAGCAACTGATGTTAGCGGTAAATATGCATTGATCTCTCTTGAAAAAGCAACACAAGCTTTAATGGATAAAAGTATCGACGCGCTAGTTACTGCGCCTATCAATAAAAGCAATATTCAAAGTGATAATTTTAAATTTGTTGGCCATACCGAATATCTAGGCTCAAAATTAGGTGGTGATCCTTTAATGTTAATGTGTTCTGAAAATGGATTGCGTATTGCTGTTGTTACAGGTCACGTGCCATTAAAAGACGTTGCTTCAAAACTGACAATCGATGGAATTTCAAATAAAATAGTGCAATTACACGAATCATTAATAAAAGATTTTGGGGTTCGTAAACCAAAAATTGCCGTGTTGGGTTTAAATCCTCACGCAGGTGATAATGGCGCAATTGGAAATGAAGATAAAGAGATCATAATTCCAG
>JBDSFC010000050.1:0-7989 GCA_039919745.1 Bacteroidia bacterium
GGTCGGCCATTTTACGCTCAACAATAGTACCGGCATTCATAGAATTTTGAATGCTTGTGAAGGCTTCTTCAGAAAGGAACTCACGCATGGCATCCAGGCCAAACACATCAGAGCCGTAGTATTCAGAAACTTTTTTGTCAGATTTCTCTAACGCCAGCGGAACACGTCTTGTAACGTCTTGCATGGCTAAAATTCGTCTTGTGGTCATTTTTATAGGGGGTTAAATAGGTTTTTAGTTAAAATTTTTACAAATGTAGTCAAAAAACAGGGGGTCAGTACAAAAAATATCAACTTTTTTGGAAAATATTGTTGAAAAATAGGGGGTAAAGGGTGGAAATTGAGATTTTTATGCTTTTTAGACCTTCCTGATTATAATAAGTAATTTTGATATATCGACCAACAGTTAAAACAAATTGAATCATTAGCCAATAAAACATGCAATTAATATATACAGATGAATCAGGAATAAACTATAAAAATAAAGATGGCCTATTCAATGATGGGCCTTATATTTTTTATGGAGGAATTTGTATTGATGAAAAAAAATATTTCCACCTTGAAAGAATGTTTGTCGATTTGATAAGAGATTTTTTTTCAATTGAGATTTGGCAAACTGAAGAAATTCACGCAAGTGATATGTGGTGTAAATGCTGGATAAAAGTAAAATAGAACATTAAATGTTTTTACAATTACAAATCCGCGCGTTTAATAATTCCTCCCAAAAAAAACTTCGTGAAATTCTATCACTTCACCTTCACCAAAATATGCCTCACATCCACCGTTTCGCTTTTGCGCGCTACTAACTGAATAAAATGAAAACCAAATTCGGTTTTAAATACTTCCGAAATTTTGTCCACTCTTTCTAACCGGTCATCTGCGCATATAAACATTGCCCGCTCAAAAAAGCTGCGTACATTAATACTCAAAATCACAACTTAGTTTTTCATGAAGTCACCATTAGCGGAGCATATCAGAAAATTTATAGCATTAAACGAAGCGGAAGAAAAAATACTTTTAAGTCGCGTTAATTTATTATCACTAAAAAAGAAAGAAGTTATTTTAAAAGAAGGGCAAATATGCAACGACAATTACTTTGTAGCAAAAGGTTGTTTGCGTTTATTTTTCATGAATGATAAAGGCATTGAACAAACCACTCAATTTGCTATTGAAAATTGGTGGATGAGCGATAACATGAGCTTTATAGATCAACGCCCTTCTACTTTTTACATCCAGGCCGTTGAAAGATCAGAGATCTTTTCATTGAATAAAAAAGCACAGGAACAACTTTTTAAAGAGCTTCCGCAACTTGAAAAATATTTCAGGATCATTTTTCAAAAAGCATACGCTACTGCGCAATTCCGGATCAAATACCTTTACAATCTTTCTAAAGAAGATAATTACCGGTTTTTTGCATCAAGCTATCCTGAATTTGTGCAACGCATTCCACAATATATGCTAGCTTCTTACTTAAATCTTACGCCAGAGTATTTAAGCGAGATCAGAAAGAAACATTCTTAAACTCATTTCTTAAACCAGTTTAAGATTTAATGTATAAATAGCCCATACCTTTGTAGTATAATTTTAAAATACAGATCATGGAAAAAAGAATCAACATTGCGCACATTGCACCAACAGCAATACAAGCTATTTCAGGCCTTGACAAATATTTACAAAGCACCCAGCTTTCGAACCTTCACAAAGAGATGATCAAAATCAGGGCTTCGCAAATTAACGGTTGTGCCTATTGTATTAATATCCACACCAAAGATGCCAGAAAATATGGTGAGACGGAGCAACGCATTTATTTATTAAGTGCCTGGCGCGAAACGAATTTTTTTACTGAAGAAGAACAGGTTATTCTGGCTTTAACTGAAGAAATTACGTTGATAAGCAATGGAGGTCTATCAGATGAAACGTATCAAAAAGCAATAAAAGTATTTGATGAAACATATTTATCAAATATTATTATGGCAATTATTACTATTAATGCGTGGAACAGAATAGGAATCTCTACAAAAATGGAACCGTCTTTAGACAAATAAAATTAAAGATTTTTTGCCTTTTTAAAAAACCGCATACTTTTTCACTTCACCTTTATCAAAATATGCCGCACGTCAACCGTTTCGCTTTTGCGTGATAATAACTGAATAAAATGAAAACCAAATTCGGTTTTAAATACTTCTGAGATCTCGCCGGGTTGGTTTAAGTTAAAAGCTACTTTTTCAAACTCCATTACAAATTTACCTTTGCTGAGATTTTTATAAAGGCCGCCTTTTGGCGAAGAACCTTGATCTTCGCTGTAAAGAATGGCCAGGGTTTCCATGCTCTCACCATTCATTACCCGCTGGCGGTAGCTCTCAATTAAGGTGAGGGCTTCTTCTTCTGTATGCTTTGGTATGCTGTCTGTTTTGCTTTGCGCAAATAAACCAAGCGGTAAAAAGAATAAAAAAAATAAATATTTCATTTATAAAATAAAATCATGAAAAAAAGTGCGCGAATTCGCTTAATTTATTTGAACTAAAATTCGATGCTATAGCATCCATCCAGCTCCACATTGATATTATTTTTAACAAGCAACAAATTGCCATTGCTATCTTTTGCGATAAATGTATATAGGCCAGCCGCTACAACTTTGCTAATACCTTGGTCATATTGGCATCCGGGATCGCTTGCATTCATAGCTGATATCGAACCAAAAGGACTGAATGTGCTTCCGTCAAAAATAATAATATTTGCATTAACAAAGCCTGGTTTTTTTGTCCATATTACAACGTGGCCGTTTTTTTGTTTTATTTTAAAGGATCTTGTTTTAGAATATTTTTGCCCTGTATGTGAGGTCGTTTCGAGTTGGATATCGACATTTCCAAGTGGGGTTTTTGGATCGATAAAGCAATCTACTTTCTCACTGGTACGGATACTTCCGTCGAAGAGTTTCCAAGTGTACTTTTTTGCCGAACGAGAGGTGTTTGTTAAATGAATGATTTCCCCTAAATAATACTCATCCTTATCAGTCGTAAAATCTGCATGGGGTTTTTTACAACCACTTACAATGATTAACAGACATAACATTAATGTCATTAATAGTAACCTCATATTATTTTTTAATTAATAATCAAATTTAAAAAAAAAGCTTGATTATTAATAAAAATTATTCGAAAATACGCTGATGTATAAAATAAAGTTAGTGAAAAAATGTTTGCGTGGTACCGGGAGAAGTGTGCATTACAATAATTTTAGAACTCTATCGTTTGTAAACAAAAATAATTACCACTTATTGAGCAAAAGCAACCAACTATTAAATACAGCTATTTACATTGCCTGTTTTTTAATAGTTTTAAATTATAATTTAAATCACAACCTATGAAAAAATTTATACTCATTAGCCTTGCATTGTTATTTAAAACCGCAAGCGCACAGCTTTGTTTTAGTCCGCCTTTTAATCAACAAGTAGTTTCGAATTGCAACTCCGTTATTACGGATGATTTTAACCAGGATGGTTTTGCAGATGTTGCTACTGTTAGCGGCGCAGCCAATAGTGTTTCTGTTTTGTTTGGTACCGGACTTGGCAACATGACTAATTTAGATTCTACCGTTGTAGATTCTTTACCATACATGCTAACGAGTGCCGATTTTAATAACGATGGCTATCCTGATATTGCCACCAGCAATTATACAGATAGGTCGGTGTCTATTTTATTAAATAATGGCGCGGGAACTTTTACAGGTGCCGTTAGTTATAATGCGGTTATTAATTACACCATTGGCTATGGCACTTACGCCATTACCACCGGCGATTTTAATGGCGATTCAAACATTGATATTGCAGTTGCTAATTCTACAGGCCTTGGCAGCTTTAGTATCTTATTAGGAAATGGCGCAGGCGTATTCGGTCCGCCAACAGGTTTTGTAATTGGCAATCAACCGGTTTCTATTATCAGCGCCGATTTTAATAATGATGGAATAGCCGATATAGCTTGCACACATTATTCTCCCAGCAAAGTGTCCATATCACTTGGTAATGGTTCGGGTGGATTTATCAGTCCGGGTTCATTCGCAGCAGGCTCAAATGCAGAATCGGTAAGCGCTGCAGATTTCAATGGTGATTCAAATCTTGATCTTGCTGTTGCAAATTTTGGATCAAGTAATATTTCTGTATTATTAGGAGATGGGACAGGTGGTTTTATTTTTCAAACCAATTATCCGGCAGGTAATCATCCTTTTTGTGTTATTACCGGCGATTTTAATAATGATCTGAAAACAGATATTGCAACCGCCAATATGTTATCTTCTGATATTTCGATAATATTAGGAACTGGCACCGGAAGTTTTTCATCCACTTATAATTTTCCGGCAGGTGCGCAACCGCATTCACTTGTAACCGCCGATTTTAATATGGATGGCAAAGCCGATATTGCTACAGGTAACTGGCAGGCTACAAATACTTCCATACTTTTAAGTTGTTTAGTTACAGACATAAAACCAAACAATACCATTTCTGAAGTTCTTGTTTATCCAAATCCAACTAACGGTCTGTTTAAAATAACGTCTCCCGAAAAACAAACTGTACAATTATACGACATAACCGGTAAACTGGTATTAAACAAGATTATAAATGGCAGTGCAGATATTGATGCGTCAGAGCTTGAAAATGGTGTGTATTTGCTTACTATTAAAAACAATGCAGGTATTAGCAACCAAAAATTAATTATTACCAGGTAATTTGTTTTCTGTAAAAAACTCTTCGTACATTTAATTAAAATAAATTACGATGAGCTTTTTTAAAAAATTATTTGGCAAGAACGAGCCCGAAGAAAAAAATGAAATTGAAACTGATGGCAAAACCTATATTAAGAATGAGCCAGGCTCTTATATTATTAATAAGGATGCGCAACCAAAATATACGTATAAAGGTCTTGATGAGCTTCAATACGGAGAAATTACTTTTTGTTTAAATACTTTAAAGCATAATATCGCGCCGGCATGTGATTTTACAGCACAGCCGTTTCATCACCCGCAAAACCTGGATAACTATTTAACGCGTTGGTTCCAGGCCGGTTTTGGAAAATTTTTAGGAATTGACGCTGATCAACACGCCGCTTTTTTAGCCTATAGTTTTGGCCAATACCTTGTTGAAGTTTACAATATGGAGTGGAAAATAAAAAGTGATGAACGTGGCGGCAAACAAACCGTTGTGCGCATGACATCTCCCGCTGAAATAGAATTGTATCCAATAGATAGTACTTTACGCGCCATTAAAAATAAAGACATGACACTTTACGTGGCCATCGATGAAAAAATGAAAAGGGCTTTAGAGCAGTTTAAAAAATAAAATGATCTTCCGAATTTTAAAATATCTTTTAAATAGTGTTGCACTGGTTTACTTGTGCCTGATAATATTTTTGTTAATTACTTTTTCGTTAGACTGTGAACCTTGTAAAAACATAAAAGGAAGTATTGGTTATGCTATACTTTACAGTGTAATTTACCTGGCCGCCTCTACCCTTTTTAATTTTTTAGTGGAACGTTTTTTAGAAAAACGTAAAATCAGCAGGGAATTTCTTCTTATATTTTGTATTTCGTTTATCATTATTAGTTTGGCTATTTTGATCTCTTCTCATCTTGGATACAAAGATTGTTGCGAGATAGGAATAGCCAAGTTTTTATGAGGAAAAATAAACAGTATACGCAGATTCCTCCTTCGTCGGAACGACAGGTATTTTGCTCTCTTGAAAAAGCTCCGTACATTTAATCAAAGAGTTTTAACATGAAAACAAAACCAACATTATACGAATGGGCCGGTGATATTAGCACCTTCGAAAAATTGTTCACTGCTTTTTATGCAAAGGTTTTAAAAGATGATCTTTTAGGTGAAGTATTTAAAAACATGTCGCCCGAACACATTAAACATGTGTCGCATTTTGTGGCTGAAGTTTTTGGTGGTCCGGATTTTTATACAAAAGAAGGTGGCAGTCACGCCCATATGATCGGTCAACACATTGGAAAAATGTTGACGGAAGAAAAAAGACAACGTTGGGTAAAATTATTATTAGAAACAGCTGATGAGATCGGTTTAAAAAGTGATCCTGAATTCCGTTCGGCCTTTGTAGGTTATATTGAATGGGGCACACGCATTGCCGTGATTAATTCTGCTTTAAAAGAAAACCCAATGGGCCAATCGGAACCAATGCCAAAATGGGGTTGGGGCGAAACCGGCGGACCTTATATTCCAAACTAAAATTTGCTTTTGCGCTCTTAAAAAAATTTGTACATTTATTTTTAAATGGAACTATTCGAAAATATCTCAGATGGGCATGCGAGCAAATATGGCAAAGAACATGCCGTTATTATCAGTTTTCATTATCCGCACAATGACCTCGATATTTTACATGAACTTGAAATAAGGTTAATGAAAATAATTGCCGATAATAAAGTGGGTGATTATGATGGCCACGAAGTAGCCATGGATGATACCGACGCTACTTTATTTATGTACGGCCCAAATGCCGAAAGTTTATTTAAAGCAGTAAAACCTTTATTGGAAGAAACTTCCTTTATGAAAGGTGCCGTTGCTAATTTATATTTTGGTGCTGCCGGAACAAATGCACCCATGATAGAAGTGGAGATCTGATGCTGAATAAAAAAACACTTATTTTATTTTTAATAACCTTAACCTTTTTCTCTTTTGGTCAATACGTTTTGCCAAACGAAGAAGTTATTTTTTCTTTCGATACACAAAGTGGCAAAAAAGTAACGCTTAACAAAGACAAAGGAAATAAATACATGGTTTACCGTTTTGGTACAAAAAATAAAGTAGAATTAGAGTTCTCAGACAAAACAAAGAACAGCTTTAAACAATTTACGTATTCGTTTTACATGCGTGGCAGCGGCGCACAAAATGACGGCATGGACCTGAACTATGTTTCGTTTACCAATGCTAATTACAAATATGTTATTTATGATACTTATTATTCTGTTGCGAACAGAAAAGAAATTGGTATAAAGGTGATCGACCTTAAAACAAGTCAGCCCCAAACCGTAAAAGGTAATTACACTTCAAGAAAAGGAACCCTTATAAACTTTAGAGATAATGGGCTAATTGGTGTTGATGAAATATTGCCTGAATAAAACAATTATAAATTATTTGATTGAAGTCTTTCTTTTCCCATTTTTTCTTTGCTTATTTTATAGAGCTCGTATAATTTTCCGCCCAACATAGCTAATGGAATTCCTGCAAGCGCTTTACTTAAATTATACCAGGGTGCAGTGTGGTTCCAAAGCAACACTAATCCTAAAATCCACATAATGGCCTCTTTTGTCCCCAAAATAAAAACGGCTTTTCTTGCTTTTTCTTTTGCCAGCATGGCAGTTACAAAAGCGCCAATTACTGCATACACGCTGTGATATAAAAAAGCGATCAGTAACAAACGCTTATCAAAATTAGGTTTTCCCGGTGCCGGAAAAATATTTAATAAATGCAGGATCTCGTGTGTAAGCGCAGAAAGGATCATTGCCGTGGCAATACCTGCAATAACGGAAAGGATCAACCTTATGGGGATCTTGTGTTTCATTTACCTTTTACCGAAAAAATTATGCCAGTAAAATTTGTACTTTCGCAACGAAACAAAATTTATGCACATTGCTATCAAGATCACTTTACAACTTTGCTGGGCCTTACTCCTGCTCTACTGGACCATTAGTTCTTTTACCGCAAAAAAAGTTGCTCAACATGAGCCTGTTTTTAAACGTTTCTTTTTTTATTGGTTACCCTTAATAGTAGCTATTATACTTTTAGGTCCGGGTGAATGGTACGGCCACTCACTTTTGCGCGAACAATTTGTGCCGCACTCTAATTTAATTGGCATTATTGCTTTGTGTTTATGTGTGCCGGGTGCAATATTGGCTTGCTGGTCGCGTTATTTATTAGGAAAGAACTGGAGCTTATCTGTTGAATTGAAACAGGATCACGAACTGATCATGAAAGGGCCATAC
>JBDSFC010000549.1:0-3978 GCA_039919745.1 Bacteroidia bacterium
GCTCATGCAGTGCATTACCAGGCAGGAAAACTTTTCTTTGATGTGGTCTTTTATATCATGAATGCTTTTAGTCTTATTTCTATTTATTTTTGTTTTAAGGCACCGTATCTTTTATACACACTTAATAAAACAAATCCGCATAAAAAAATAACCTACTTTGTGATCTTATGGATAGCATGTCTGCTTATTTACACCTTAATTCAAAATAATTTTCTTATCTTAAAAATACATGCAGGTATTGTGCTGTTGTATTCTTTTATTGTTCATTTAATAGTTTATAACCGAACAAAAGAACCCGGAAGTAAATTAGTGGCAATTGGTATTAGTATTTCTTTTATTCCAATTATTATCCATACGCTAAAACTATCAATTGACCAATGGTTTAATTACAAAGACATTTCTCACGTTATCATTTTCTTTTCATTGATAGTGATCTATAAAGGCGTGAAAATTACCGCCAAAAAAATTGAACCTTAATTTATTGTAAAGCAGTTTCTTTAGGCTTTTCTTTCTTTTTTACTTTTTCGAGATAACGTTTAAAAAGCTGATTAAATGTTTCAAATTCTTCCCTGTAAAATAAACCAACACCTTGTGTATAGGCTCCACCTGATGTAGCTATCTGGGTATTATCATTGCTTCTGTTAAAGCCTTTTACCCTGTATCTTCCGTCGTCTGAAAGTTTATACTCTACATTTACATCACCAATTAAACTGCCACTGTTTTTGGTTGTTGTTGTGTTATTATTGTTCACGCCAAAATTTCCATCCACAGTTACTTTGTTATTTAAGAACTGTTTGCTCAATGCAAGATCCACCGCTTCTGAATTATTTTGATTTCCCGGCCGGTAATTTAAACCTAAGTTGAGGTCATGTATCCCTGTCAGGTTTCCAAAATAACTGTTCAGGAATTCGCTCACACGATTACTTAACATCTCACTTCCGGTTGATGCCGCCGCACTACCGGCCGTTACACCGCCTCCATTAGCATTGTATATTTGCGGGGTCACAAAACTTCTAAATAATAAAAAAGAAAATACCTGCCTGTTAAGTTCTGCCTCATCACTTAAAACATTATTTATCCTTGCTCTTGCAGTGGCATCAATGTTTGGGAATTCAATCGCGAAATTAATGTTTGGAGAAAATAATTTATTTGTAATTAAAAGTTTACAATCTACAGGAAACCTTCCTTTGTATCTACCGGTAGTATCATTTAATAATGGCGCTACAGAGGCTCTTTGCTTATAACTGGTTGAAATATTAATATCAGCATTTAAAGGATTACCACTCCATGAAATTGTACTTCCTGCATCAATCTCAAATTTTTTGTTGATCACATTTTCAAGTGTAAATAAATAATCACCATTGGTAATAATATAATCACCAACCATTTCAAATTTGCCAAGTGTACTTATTGTAAGATCAAGATCGCCTACGCCTTGCACATGCAATGCATCACCACTTGTTTTATCCAACACTATTATTACCTGTAGATCAGAAGTAGCTTTAATGCCCATTTCCAAACTAAAACCGGTAAAACTGTTAACTATTTTTTTAGGTAGCGTATCTTTTTTAACGAAATGTATAAAGTCCGATTCCGCAATTTCGGCAGGACCATCCAATGGTAAAATAAATTTCGAATTTTTATTTGTTTCGGCAATTACACTCATGTGTAAATTATTTAAGAAACCATAAATACCAACATTACCCGTTGCAAATACTCGACCATAAAAAGTACTGTTGTGTTTATCATTGGTGTTTAGCACAAGCATATTTTTATAAGTAATGTCATAATCTATTTGCATTCTACTAAAATTAGAGTGGAAGATGTTGCCATTTACTGTGCCTTGTGGCGCGGCTTTTAAACCTTTTTCACTCATCAATAGATCACTAAAACGAATTTGATCGGGCATGATCTCTACTTCTCCGGTAATATTATACACCACGTTGGTATAATCTACTTTTATTTCGCTTTTGTATAATTTAAATTTGCCGTCAATTTTTATGTTGTCAGGCGTACCATGAATTTTTCCTTCGCCGGAAACAAGTGCATGATCTATTGTAAGAATTCCTTCAAGAATTGGATTGAGCAATTTTAAATTAGCAGGCGCCGCTTTAATATCAAGATCTATACTTTCTTCTTTTTTATCGAGATAATAATAACCCTTAAAAGCTATGTTCTTCATTTTACCGCCATCAAAAGTCGGCAAGCCTAAAGAAGTGTAACCATCTGTGAAAATAGTTTTAGTGGCAGCATCATAATTGGTTTTAACTACCATTTCGCCTAAAGTATTATTATTTATTTTTAATCTTGAAAAATGCAGGTCACTACTAAATGCAAATGCTTTTGGATCGTGTATTGTTAAACGTCCATCCAGGATTCCTTCTAATTTTAATTTAATAGCCCTTAACAATGGATTAAATTGTTCAAGCACAACTGAGGCTGTATTTATAACCAGGCTATCATTTGGCTGATTTGTTAAAGCGCCGGCAATGCCAATACTTTGATCTTTGTTAGTAAATAATAAAGGATTTATTAAAATATTTCCACTGGTATCTATTATAGTTGGATTGGATGTGACCATATTCCAGGTACTGCTGTCGCTTGGTGTAATAAAAAATTTATCAAATGTGAGGGTTGCAAGATGATGGCTAAAATTAACTTTTCCCGCCAGCTTTCCGGCATTTTTTGGAGATGTTTTGTTATCCCATTCTAAATTATATTTTGTATCGAGATCTTTTGAAACTAAATACATGAAATAATTTTTCAAAACCAGGCTATCCGTTACGTGTATATCGCTGGCTTTAAACACGAGATTTACTTTATTGTTTTGTGAGTATGATTCTATTACATTGTTGTTGAATTTAATTTTACCGTAGCTAATAGAGTCTGATTTTAAGTTCACATTCAAAAGATTTTTAGAAGCGTCAAAGTCGCCACCAATAATTGTATTTGGGCTTACTGCTATATTTGAAAGAAATAACTCTCTAACGATCCTGAACTTTTTAACAGTCAACTGAAATTTAAACGCATCTGTATAAACTGTTTTTGTTTTGATCTTTGGAACAAAAGTGGGATAGTATGAGTTCAACACCTGGTTAAACGCCATTCCAAGATTATTGGCATCAAATTTTCCATCAACTAAAAGATTAAAATAATTAGAATTAATAACGAGGTGCTTTTCAGCAGTAGCCTGGTCAAGCTTTAGATCGAAAGTGCTTATTATAAATGTTTTTTTCTCGTTGGTGTATTTCGTATCATCAAAATTAATGGTGCCTGTTAAATTATTAAGGTTATCTCCTTTTAAATTAATTAAGATTTGTGTTGAGATCCTTGCTTCCTGTTTTGTAAAATTTAATTTTTTAAGATCTAAATTATTTATTGTAGAGATAAAATCCATTTCAGGAACCTTTTCTTTAAAATTAATATTCCCGTTAAAATCAAAATCCGCGTTCGGATCCTTACTGGTCAATAAGCCATTAAATACTTTTTCTTTAATGTTTCCATTCAGTTTAATGTTTTTGTAGGAATAGTTATTGTAATTAATATTAAGGATCTGTCCTTCAACATCTGTATCTAACGATTTTAATGAAACTCCTTTTCCTTTTACTTCTGCATTCATCGATAAAGCATTTAAATTCGGAATGCCAAACAAGGTCCCAATATTAAAGTTGGAAGTTTGTATTTTTCCATGATACGCAACGTCATCTGCTTTTTTTCCAAGCTTAATACTTAACTGGGTTGCTAAATTTCCCAGGCCGGTTTTAAATTTGCCATAGGTTGTAAAATCAGTTACAAAGCCATCAAATTTTCCTTTGTATGAAATAGTTCCTAAACGTTTTAATTCAATAGGTAATTCTAATTTTTTATTTTCAGAGAAAGGATAATTTGGAATTTGAACAAGATCCGTATAATTTGTAGAAATTTCCTCTGCATCAAAATGCAGGAAACTGGTATTGAAGTCTGGCAAGCCGGTAATGG
>JBDSFC010000561.1:0-3957 GCA_039919745.1 Bacteroidia bacterium
GCTGTTTTGGAGTTGGCATTATTGGAATCAAGATTTTGGTGCATGTTCTTTACTTTAGCGCCCATGTTACAGGTGCCGGTAAAAATTGCACCCGGCTCAATTGCTAATTTACCAGTTATAATATCGCCACTTACTTTGGCGCTTGCTTTTAGGGAAAGCATTTCTGTAACATTTACTTTTCCTTTTACTTCACCACTAATATCAGCATTGCCACTTGTAACATTCCCATCTACAACACCGTTTGGCCCTAAAACAAATTTACCTGTGGTAACTATATTGCCGTTTAATATTCCATCAATCCTAACATCACCAGCAGATTGAATATCTCCGGTTATTTTAGTGCCGTTACCAATTAAATTTACTGAACTTGCATCTAAGTTTTGATTTTTATTCGAACCCATTCCTAACATAACATTCAATTTTAAGTTATTAGCTTTATTTTATTTTATTTTCGGTTAAGTTTTTATAATTATCTAAAAAGAAAATTTTATAAGATTCTATATTTTTCTTTTTATATAAAAACGGTAAATTATTTCCTAAGATAGGATAAATATCTATTAATTCTTTCTTCACCTCATCTTTAAAAAGATCCGGGTCTTTTATAAGATTCTCATAATAACTCATTACTTCTTTTGCGCTGGCAAAGGTTTTTAAAACCACCAGTTGTTTATTGTTTCCAAATAAACTGCTATTGATGTTAAACGATTTTGTGCTATAATAAGTATTATTAAATGTGTTGAGTCGAAGTTTAAAACTATCTGCAATCTTTGGATCGTCAGGTACTACAGCAATTACAAAATGTTCTGCATCCAGGTTAACACTAAACGTGTCTAATTGAGAAGTAGCAGCATTCGATATTTTATATAGATCTGGATTTTTTTGCTTTTTAATGGAAAGTAAAATATCATTTGCCAATGGGGTTACTTCTGCTTGCGGATATTTTGCCACCAATAATTTTAAATAAAATTCTAATGAATCAATGCCTTTTAATTTTCCAACGCTTAAAGATTTAATAAATTCAAATTTGGATGCATATACGTTTTTTCCAAATTTAGCAAGGCCTTCGTTTGATTGCGTTAAAGCCTGTGCATAATTATTCTCTAAATAAGATTGGTATACAATAGTATAAAAACCTTCAACTTCACTTTTTTGCGCGTTTACTTCAGAAGCATAACCGGGGTTTTTAATTATCAATGCAAATTCACTGTCAGGAAACTCGCTTAAGATCTTTTCTTTATAATAATCTGCTCTTGGTTGATTTTTATCTGCAAGATTGGTACGGTATAAAATATAATACGTGTTTAATAAATATTTATTTTGGGGAAAGCGTGAATTTAATTCTTCAAAAGTAGCTACCGCTTTTTTAGTATTATTTAATTCTTCTTTATAAATAGAACCCATCATGTAATAAGCATGGACAATTTTTTTATTGCTCTTTTTTATTAAAGAATCATTTACCGGTAAATTTTTTCTATAGAAATCACGGGTTTTATTTGGACTTTTTGCACCGGCAATTACTTTTGCAGTGTCTTTTGGACTGTTTTGGTCATCAATGATCAAAGCTTTATTAGATCTTCTCCAATTATCTTCCAGCTTTCTATTGCCCCATTTTTTTACGAAATCGGCAACGCCAAGCGAAACAGTTGTTGGATTATAAAAATAAAACGAAACCGCAGCGCCCTGGCTAGCAACATCCTGATTAACCGGTTGGCCAACACCACTAAGGATATTACCCGGCTGGTTGCCATTCTTGGCCAGTTCTTTTTCTTTTAATTTTCTTTCTTCCTCTTTTTCAAGATCTGAAATAATTTTATCAATTACTCTATTTTGTTCAGGCTCGCTGAGTTTAACAAAACGTTGTAAACTATCTTCTTTACTGATGGTGTGAATATAACCCACCAATGTTTCCAATGTTTTTTTCCTGGCAACAATTGATTCATAATCCGGATGATCTTTTGAAATGGTTACAACTGCACTGTCATAATAAGCTTCGGCAGGTTGGTAATTGGTAAGGTCAAAATTGATCTCACCTAATTTTAAATACGACTGACCTTTTTGATTTGGATTATTTATACTTGTTTGTACGGATTTTTTATAATAAACAAGGGCTTGCGAAGCATTTCTTTCTTTTTCTTCTATCTCACCTAAAGTATAATAAATAACATCGTAGTATTCATTATTCTTAAACTCTTTGGCCATTTTTAAAAGATCTTTTTTGGTCCTTTCAGAATTGTTACGCTTAACGTCCAACATTTTGGCCATTTTGATTTTGCTATAAAACACCAATTCATAATTTGGTTTTAAGCGAATGGTTTTTTTATAATATTCAAGTGCACGCTTGTTGTTTTTTTGCTGTTCAAATAACTGGGCAACAATAAAACTATATCTTGCCCTGTTCTTGCGCGAAATACCTGTAATAGGATTACTGTTCCTCACTGCGGTCATTAATTTTGTAGCGGCTTCGGTATTTAAACCACGGCGCATAAAATAATCTGCTTCAATAACGGGTAATTCTTTTTTAATTTTAGAAGGAAGGTTCTTTTCGTTCTTTAATAAACTTATAATTTGTTCGGAACTGCTAACTGCGCCAATTTCGTTATTGGTTTTTACCATCCAAACCATAGCAGTGTATTTGTCTTTTGACTTGGTATAAGTTCTGGCTACATACTCAAATGCTTCGAGGCCACTAAATAATTCACGTTTGTATAAATGAGAAACGCCAATATTTATCCAGTTATTATCGATCCATTTACCTGAAGATGGTATCTCATTCCCTTTTTTATCTTTTATAGCATGACGCTGTATACAGGTGGATGACTTTTTTATTGCCTTATCAAACTCAGGAAATGTTGCTTTTGCTTTTTCGGTAGTGGGGTAAATATAAACCGGAATTATTTTGTCAAAATTTTCTTTGTTACTTTTTTCAATTTTGTAAATGCCTTCATCAATATTTACGCCGGAATAGTAATAACCATTATAACGCGCAGTAAGATTATGATAACCCCTGCTAACGACCGTATTTTTTTTTGTACTACAGGCTACAAAAAGAAAAACTACTGATAATGAATATATTAAGCGTTTATTTAGCACTAATCTCTTATAACGTAAGATAGTTCAATTTAGTATATGTTATTTCTTAAAAAAACTAAACTAAAGCAATGTCAAACTGAACCAGGTCAATGAACTCCTGAACACGTTCCTCTACATCACTTTGTGACAAGCCGATCAGTCGCTCAGTCCCGAATTTTTCAACAGTAAAACTAGCCATTGCGCTGCCAAAAATAATGGCGCGTTTCATATTCTCAAAGCTAATATCCTTGGTTTTAGCCAGGTAGCCAATAAATCCACCCGCAAAACTGTCGCCAGCACCAGTTGGATCATAAACCTCCTCTAAAGGTAATGCTGGAGCAAAAAACACTTCTTCCTTGTTAAATAACAGGGCGCCGTGCTCGCCTTTCTTTATTACCAATACTTTTGGGCCCATTGCCAATATTTTTTGCGATGCTTTTACCAATGAATATTCACCCGATAATTGCCTTGCTTCTGAATCATTAATGGTTAAAACGTCTATCATTGCAATGGTTTTCTTTAATTCATCCATGGCAATATCCATCCAAAAATTCATAGTATCTAATACAATCAGTTTCGGACGTTTTTTAAGTTGCTCTATCACACTGCGTTGTACGGCCGGTACAAGATTGCCGAGCATTAAGAAGTCACATTCTTTAGAAGATTCAGGAACAATAGGGTCAAAGTTTGCAAGCACATTAAGTTGCGTGTCAAGTGTATCACGGGTATTAAGATCGTTATGGTATTTGCCACTCCAGAAAAAAGATTTTTCACCTTTTTTGATCTGAAGACCTTCTAAATTTACACCTTCTTTTTTCAGGATATTTAAAAAATCCTGGGGAAAATCGTCTCCTACAACGGAAACAAGGGATATATCTTTAGTAAAAT
>JBDSFC010000566.1:0-2512 GCA_039919745.1 Bacteroidia bacterium
ATTTTACGTTTAAATCTCATTTAATTTTCAAGAGTAAATTTAGCAATTTTTTTGAAGCCGCGGTTAAGGTTTGTTAAAAAGAAACCAAAAAAGTAACAACCGTATTACCTTTACGTTATTAATCTTAAAACCAATAAATAGAAATGAAAAAGTTGTTGTCAACCATGTTTGTGGCGTGTTTAGGTGGATTAATATCCTTTACAGGCGCCCGTTATTTTTACTCAAATGATAAAAATAACACCAGTCAAATAACAAAGCCGTTTGAACAAAATATTAAACTGGCTAACTACACAGAAAATCAAAACTCAGGGCTTAACGTTGATTTTACAAACGCAGCCGAAAAATCAGTTAATGCCGTTGTTCATATTAAAACTACCAGCGAACAGGTAAACAATTTAAATTATGACCCTTTTGCCGAATGGTTTTATGGCCCGCAAAAAAGACAACAGAATTACAGCATGGAAGGTAGCGGAAGTGGCGTAATTATTAGTAACGACGGTTATATTGTAACAAATAACCATGTTGTGGCCGGCGCAGATAAAATTGAAGTGGTTTTAAATGACCGCAGAACTTATGTTGGCGAAGTAATTGGCGCCGATGCAAGTACAGATGTTGCATTAATTAAGATCAAAGAAAAAGATCTGCCTTTCTTAAATTATGGTAATAGTGAATCGGTAAAGGTAGGCGAATGGGCCCTTGCAGTTGGAAACCCTTTTAACTTGGAAAGCACTGTAACTGCAGGTATAATTAGTGCCAAAGGAAGAAGTAACATCCTTGATAATAATAAACGCCCCATAGAATCTTTTATTCAGACAGATGCGGCTGTAAACCCTGGTAATAGCGGCGGTGCTTTGGTAAATGTAAACGGAGAACTAATTGGTATAAATACAGCCATTGCTTCTAATAATGGTGCATATCAAGGCTATTCATTTGCAGTGCCTGTAAATATTGTGAAAAAGATTGTGAGTGACCTTGTTGAATTTGGCATTGTTCAGAGAGCCTACTTTGGTGTAAGCATAAGGGATGTAGATGCTAAATTTGCAGCAGATAAGAATATAAAACTTTTAAAAGGTATTTACGTAAATGGTGTTACCCTTGGTGGTAGCGCAGAAGATGCGGGTATCCAGGAAGGTGATGTGATCACTAAAATTGAAAGTGCAAATGTTGGAAGTGTAAGTGAGTTACAGGAGCAATTAAGCAAATACAGACCGGGAGATAAGATCAATATTATGGCAGTTAGAAACAATAAAGAAATGAATATGGCAGTAACATTAAAAAGCCTGGATAACACAACCAGCCTGATCAAAAAAAGTGAGATCACAAAAAAATCAATGTCGGCCTTAGGAGCTGATTTTGAAGAAATGAGCGTCGATGAACTGACTAAATTCAGAATAAACAATGGTGTTAAGATCAAAAAACTTTCTGTTGGAAAATTATTACAGGTAGGGATTAAAGAAGGTTTTATTATTACCAGTATTGATAAAAAGAAAGTGAGTAGTACCCAGGATATTACCAATGCTCTTGAGAATAAAACAGGTACTGTTTTGATTGAGGGCTTTTATCCGAATGGAGCTCGTGCATATTACGGCTTTGCTTTATAATAGATAATTTAAAGTGAATTTAAAGGCGGACATTGTCCGCCTTTTTTATTTTAATAAGTTCTTAAATATTAATTGTAGTGTCAATATTTAAAGTAAATTTATAATACAAAATATAAAAATATGAGCACAACCTATTATCCCGCAAAAGTCGGAAATTCTTGGACCTACCAAATGAAAGACGGAACAACCTATACCAACTCAATAAAAAGTGTTGATGCCGGAGATCCCAATTTATTTACCATGTTTAATTCAAGTGTAAATAAAGACACCTTCTTAAAAGTTGAAGGATCAAATTATTTAACAAAATATGATGATGAAAGTGGTTTCCAGGTATTTTTGAAAGATACTTTAAAGCAAGGCGATTCATGGGAAATAAAATTTAAAGCCAATGGCCTGGATAGTATTTTGATCATGACCGTAAAAGAAACAGGGAAACAAATGGAAGTAGCCGGCAAAAGCTACAGCAACATTATTTTTATTGAATCTGAAAGTAAATTAATGATGAACGGAAATCTTATCCCGCTTAATTTTTTTACACAATATTATTATGCAATGGGTGTAGGTTTAGTGCAAACTACTTCATCTGTTGGTGATGCTCACAATCTTGTTGATTGCCAATTAAAATAAACAAAACTAATTTATTACATAAACGGATTTTTTAAAAAATTATATTTTTGATATTACAATTTGAAGACGGATCAATCTATATTAAATTTAAAAAAGAGAATAAAAGAGCTTGAAAAAGAGAATAGGTCTTTAAAAAAGAAAAAAGACGTTTTTCATTCGGATAAACCAATAGTAAAAAGTCCGAAAGAGTTGAAACCCATTTTTGATAAAGCCTCCCTAACAGTAAAAAAATATTTCGAGTCGTTTACAGCAAATCCAAGTTTATCAAAAATTGAAGTAAACGG